>CAYTBC010000053.1:0-25118 GCA_964435765.1 uncultured Desulfosarcina sp. | reverse complement strand
GCTGGGTGGAGATCATGACGTTGGGTGTACTGGCATGCATCCAGAGAACCTTGACTTTGTCCCATTCCTTGGGTTTGAATTTGTTGTAAAAGTCGTTGACCACCATGTTCGATACCCATCCACTGGGGTAGCCCAGCGGCAGGTCGCAGGCTTCGGTTACCGGAAATCGGCCGGGGGTATACTCGATATGGGCGAATCCCATGTCAGCGATTCCCAGTTCTATGCCGTTGTACATTCCGGGTGGTTTGAGCAGCGAGCCGCCGCCGAAATAACTGGTTTTGATGCGTCCGCCGGATCGCTCTTCAAGCTCCCGGATAAACGCCTCACAGATCAGCGAGTGTTTGGCGGTCGGCGGGAAAATATGGGCGAACTTAAAATTAAAAACCTCTGAAGCCGCATAAGATGGCCGGGCGGCAGGAATCGCTGCGAGCGCCATGATCAATAAAGCTGTAAAGAGTATTGCTGATTTTCTTTTCATCGGCCGAACCTCCTTTTGCTGAAGCAGTTATTTGCTGAAAACATTGCCTCTTTGAGTGTGTTTTAGGTTAAAATAAACTTGGATCCAACGCTGTTGATTATAAACGCATCGGGAAATGCATCCGCCAATTTTTTCAAAGCGTTCCATCCGGTGCAGTGCATGGGGACGATGACTTCCGGGTGGATCTCCTTCAGGTTGTCGACGGTCCGGTCAATAACCGTTTCAAAAAAAGCGCCGCTCAGATGAAGCCCTCCGAGCACTCCATAAACTTTCTCTATTCCCGTCAACTTCCGTGCAAAACGGATGGTGTTGATAATGCCGGCATGACAGCACCCGGTGATCAGGACCATACGCTTGTTTTTCAATTGAACGATCAGGGATTGATCATCGGCAATGTGATCTTTCTGAGAATGCCCGTCCACCTGTACATAGGCATTCGGCATTCCTTTCTCAAAATCGGTTGTCCGTTCCACTTCTCCTGTTACTGCGATGGTATCATGGGCAATGAGAGTAGGGGATTTGCTCTCGATAAGGGTGAAGTCGGCCGCGGCAATTTCTTCTTTGATGAAAGTTCTGGGGAAAAATACACGATTGCCGTTTTTATCCTGCAAGAAGCGGGGAGATGAAAAAATATCCGGATGAACAACAAGCGGTATCGATTTCGAAATTCTGGCAGGAATGGAATATAACGCGCCCGCGTGGTCCATGTGTGCATGGCTGAGGACGATCGCTTCGACAGGCTGAATATCGATTCCGAGTTGATCGATATTATGCAGTAGGCTATTTTTATTGTACCCGGCATCGAAAAGAATGGAATGTTTTTCAGACCCCCGGCAGGTCGTCACCCAAAGGGAAAGACCGTGTTCGGCCGCCAGGGTTTCACGCGGCAGTTCCTGCCCCTTGGAAAGCGGAGGCCTTTTGACGATGGGAGTATCCGGCAGCATCAGATCGACATAATTATCGATCAGGGTCGTAATCTCAACACGGTCAACATCTTTCAGAAAAAGGCTGCCTAATTGCGTCATTGATGCCGGTCCTTTTCTCGATTTCCGGTCTTAACACCGGTCGCGATCAAGCACGAACAGGAATGTGCGAATGGACCCAATAGCGAATTTATAGGGCACTGTACCCGACCCCTAAATTTTATGTCAAGTACAAATCGGCCAAACGCTGATTGTTTATCTTCGTATCGATATCCGATTAATCTGTTGTCGCAAATGCCCGCACCGGGAAAGAACCCATTCCCCTGACCGGAGCCGGAACGGCGAAAAATTTAAATCCGGCCACCGGAAGGGCCGCCAGATTACACATGTGCTCGACAATGGGCAAATCCGCACCCAGCAAAATCGTGTGTGCCGGCCGGGCTCCGTCCGTGTTGTCATCAATATTAAACGAATCAATGCCCACCAGGGCTGCCTTTGCTGCTATCAGGTATTCGGCCGATTCCCTAGTTAGATACGGGTAGTCAAAGAAATAGCGGTCGGTTCGCCAATAGGCGTCCCAACCGGTATGAAATAAGACGGCTTTTCCCGCGAGATTCGTTCCATCCAATAGATCCGGTGAAATCGCCCGAAGGCCCGGACTCACATGGAATACCAAACCGTCCAAGTTGGCGATCGAAGCCAAATCGAGCTGCGACAAATCGTGGCCGTCCACATACCGATGAAACGGTGCATCGAGGTAAGTTCCGGTATTGGCTACCATATCGATCCGGCCGATTTGAAACGTAGTGGGCGGCTCATAATGTTCCCTGGAAGCCTCCCGGCTCAGATGGTCGCTGATGATCGGCCCCGGCAGACCTGTATAGGTTATCATGCCGTCTTCGATAATGTGGCTAAGTTCAATGAATCGGGTCATAGTGGCAACCCCTTTCTGCCGGATGGCTTCCGCGGCAACTCCGCTGAAGCGATGCAACAGATGCCTTCCCGCTTGCCTAAAAACTAAGGTGGATCCCAGCTATTCTTTATAAACCGGAAAGTTCCGGCATAAATCGCCGACCCCTTTGGACACCTGCGCCAGAACTTCACCATCGAGTCGATTGACCATGGCGAAATCCATCAAATCCACAATTTGAAAAACTTCGCCCGCGCCCATGCCCCTTGCAGTAATACCCGGACTGCCGATTCGGATGCCGCTGGCGACATCCGGCCGTTGCGGATCGCCCGGGATGACATTGCGGTTGACGATGATGCCCACCGACTCAAGAGTTTTCTCGGCAGTGTCTCCGGTCAGGTCCTTTGACCTTAAATCAACCAGAATCAGGTGATTTTCGGTTCCGCCGGTGACGATGCGATACCCTTTCTGCTCGAAGCCGGATGCAAAAACAGCGGCATTTTCCAATGTCTTTTTTTGCAGCTTTTTAAATTCCGGCTCCATGGCCAGCTTGAAACACACGGCCTTGGCCGCCAGCAGGTTCAGGGAGGGGGTTCCCTGGGCACCCGGAAAAATGGTGCGGCTGATTTTTTTGGCATGCTCCTGGCGGCAAAGAATCACGCCGCCGCGGCCGCCTTGCAATGTTTTATAAGTTGTGAAAGTCACAAAATCCGCATGGGGAACCGGGCTTGGAATCAGGCCGGCGGCCACCAGACCTGCAATATGGGCCATGTCCACCAGCAGATAGGCGGAGACTGTGGAGGCAATCTGCGCCATTTTTTCATAATCGATCAACCGGGGATAGGAACTGGCACCGGCCACGATCATACGGGGCCTGAATTCCCGCGCCAGCTCTTTAACCTCGTCGTAGTCGATGCGTTCGGTCTTAAGATTGATGCCATAATGCCGGAAATCAAAACACGTGCTGGTGATCGAAGACGGGTCGCCATGGGAAAGGTGCCCCCCATGGGATAATTTCATGGACAAAATTCTGGCGCCGATCTTCAAAACCGAAAAATATACCGCCAGATTGGCCGACACCCCGCTGTGGGGCTGAACATTGGCATGTTCGGCGCCAAAAAGGCGTTCGGCCCTTTCAATGGCCAGGCTTTCGAGCGCATCGGCATGGCGACAGCCGGCATGAAAGCGATGGCCCGGATATCCTTCGGCAGCCTTCGTGCTGAAAATGGATCCTTGGGCTTCAAAAATAGATCGGGGGGCATGATTCTCAGCCGCGATGAGATCCAGCGTGTCTTCAATTCGGGCTTCTTCAAGCCGGATAATCTCGGCCACCTCGGGGTCATGTTCGGCCAGATATTGCATTAAGGGCACTCCTTAATTCATAAGATGACGGAAGGCAGAACATGCAACCGGGTGCCAACCACCCGGTGTGCAATGTAAAAATCAATTATCCGCGGCTTCCGCCCCGAACGGTTTGAAGACAATTAACAATTGCGGCAAGAGCGTCAGGGAGGCAACCAGTGCGATGAACATGGCCAGTCCGATCAGCAGCCCGAAATATATGCTGGGAATGAAGTTTGATAAAACGAGGATTGAAAATCCGATGATGATGGTCACCGACGTGTAGTACATGGCGTAGCCGATACTCTCGTGGCAATGATGAAGCGTGCTGATGTAGCCACGATTGCTCATGAATTCCCTTTTGAATCGATAGATGTAATGAATCGAGTTGTCGACGGCAATCCCCATACTGATTGCAGCGACCGTAATGGTCATCATGTCAAGGGGAATGTTTAACCAGCCCATAAAGCCGAGCACCGCCGCAACGGCCAGCAAATTGGGTACAATCGCAATCAAGGCAATTTTCAGGGATCTAAAAAGGAGCCAAAACATTCCCATCAGCGCCAGCACCACGAGTCCCAGGGTCAGTATCTGGGAGGAAAACAAACTTTGCAGCATGTTGTTGTATAGCACCAGCAAACCGGTCAAGTGGAATTGATCCTGCCGCAAACCCAATTTTTTATTCAGGTCGCTGCGGATCTTTTTCAGAAGAAGGTTGCGTTTTAGTGTTTTTTCAGAATCCTTGATCCGGACGGAGAAACGCAGCTGGTTGTGCGCCACCGAGACATAAGGCTCTATCACCATACCCCTGAACTTCTCAGGCAGTTCGCTGTAGAGCAGGGCCAGTTGGAAATTGTCCAGAAGTTTGCCGTGGTTTAACTTTTCGGCAATCTTAAGCATGGTGGCCAGTGACAAAACTTTTCCGGTGGCCGGCAGGCCCTGAAGATAATCGTGAATTCTGGTGACCAGCGCCATCTTATCGGAAGTAAACCAGTACTTGTCGTTGTCTTTTTGTTCCTTGAATTCATCAAACTCATCGAATTCGTCAAATTCGTCAAATTCCTCGAAATCTTTGTCCTTTGAGGCGGCATCTCCCTCCGGGGGCTTATGCGCTGCCGTTTTCGGCGGTTCATCCAGGTCAACAATGACCTCCAGCGGCGTGGTGCCTCCCAACTTTTGATCGATGAGCCGCATGCCCTGGTAGATCTCAGTGGTTTTTTTAAAGTAGTCAATGAAGCTGTTTTCGACCGTCAGCCGGGAAATACCCATGGCGCTGACAAAAAAGAGAATACCACCGGCAGCCAAAATGAAAGTGCCGTGTTTTTCGGTAAATCCTGCCAAAAAAGTGGTCAACGAGTATCGCACTTCCTTTTTCGTCGGTGCCTCTTTTTTTCCCATCAGCATCAGCGCAGCCGGAAATACCAAAAATGTCAGAATCAGCGACACCGTAAGACCGGCAATCATCATCCAACCAAAGGTCCTTACGGGCAGAATATCGCAGAGTAAAAGCGAACCAAATCCGGCAATCGTCGTCAGGGTTGTAAAAAGACAGGGGGTCATCATCTGCCGAACGGTATCCAGAACCAGCGGGTGCTGTTCGGCTGCGGGATTGTTTGCGGAAAGGAACCGATAGCGTACGATTAAATGGATCGTTAAGGCCATCGTGACGATGAGTTGCAGCGAAATGAAATTGGAAGATATCACGGTGACCCGCCAGCCGAACATCCCCAGCAGGCCCATCATTGCAATCGCCGATGAAGCACAGCAAAGAATCGGCAGGATCACCCAGCGTTTGCTTTTAAAAATAATGCCTAACGTTACAATCAAAAAAAACAGCACGCCGAGACCGAAAATTTTCAAATCTTTCTTAATAAAGCTGATCAAGTCGTCGCTGACCATGCTGATGCCGCCTAAAAAAAGTTGGGCATCTTTACGGTAACGGTCCATGATTGCACGGATGGCGGCAATATCACGGTGGCGGGTGTTCTTGGCTTCATCCCGGTGTATTTGAATTTTGGTCACGACTTCTTCTAATTCATCACTGTCGGCAGCCGACAGCGGCCCATCCCGCCGTTTTGCCCGCAATTCATCCTGTCGGATCAACAGTCGCCGGTAAGCCTCATCGGGATGAAATTTAATTTGCAGGGCGGTTGTTTTAAGGTCTTCACTGATCAACAGGTTGCGGTACAGGGGGCTTCCGGCGAACTCAATTTTAGCAAGCCGCTTATCAACCGTGGGCGACTCGAGCGTCTGGATGCCGGTGGCCAGTTGCTTGACCGGCACCGGCGGGCTTTCAAGCAGCGGGGCATCCAGGATCGAAAATACTTCCGATACACCGTCAAGTTGTCTTAATTCATCCTGCAGGTGCTTGAGTTTTAACAGGACAGGGTCGGCGAACAAATCGTCTTTGGGAGAATAGGTCAGCACTAAATAATCGTACCCCCCATAGCGTGATCGGATCAGTTCAGAGTAGCGCAGGTCTTGGTCTGTCTCCAGAATCAGAGTCTGGGTGGATGCATCCAGTTTAAAGTCTTTGGCCATATATCCAAGAAAAGAAACCAGTATCAGGAGGCAGAACAAAATGAGTTTTGGCCGCTTTAGGAGGAGCTTGTCGTAAAAACGTATCAGCAAAGTAGGCAGTATACTCATAAAAAAGATGAATGTTCGGAAAATTAAGGTTTAAGAAAAGGCTTCAAAGACCAATCCGCTGAGCCGTTTCCGGCCGCTTTCGGCAACGACCAATCAAACTTGATCCGGTCTTTAAAAGGCTTCTATTTTTCAGCCGGCTTTTCCATTTTAGCCAGGAGATCTTCAAACGTCCCGGTCTGCAGGATCTGGTGAAATTGAGACTGGTAGCTTCTGACAATACTGACCCCCTGGATCTCTAAATCATATATTTTCCAGTTGTTTTCGGATTCATAAAACTTATACAGGATAGATATTTTTTTATCTTTGGAGAGCAGATAGGTTGGGATGTGAATTTTTTGCTTGACCTCAACCGGAGGTTCAAAGAAGATTTTTTCACCCGTATAAAGCGTAAGGCTGTCAAGATAGGTTGCTCTCAAGCGCCTGATAAAAAGTTGGGTGAATTTTTCTTGTTGCTCGGCTTTCAGGTCGGGCCAGTATTTTCTGCCCAAAGTCAGCTTGGCCATCAGAGCAAAATCAAACATCGGTGTAACGATATCGACAATTTCCTGCTTTTTCGTCTCCGGTGCCAGATCCTTTTTCTGCAGAACCGCAACCACCGCCGCAAGATTTTTTTGGAGTAGATCTTGGGCGGGTATTATATTTTCGGCCCTAACGGATTGGCCCACAACCAGCATACTTAACAGCGAACAGATAAAAAGTTTCATTATGCCTCCCCCGAAGGTGCTTTAGGCGGTTTTTTCAAACCCGAATTCTCAGGCGATCGAATACCGGAATTTAAGCCGAGCCCATCATACGAAAAAATGTCGGTGCATGTCAATCAAGAAACATAATAATAACTGATAGGTATGTGCAAAAAACCCGGGAGGCACCTATTAAAAATATCGGGATTTTCATTTAAGTTTTTGCACAAATGGCCGATCTGATGGTTGATGATTTAATCTGGCATAAAATCGCACATATAAAACGTACTCCGGAAGACCCACCTCAATATAGATAAAATTTTCATATGCTTAAGCGGAATTATTGCTGCTGGCGGAGTTGATTAGCAGGGGCTGAATATTATGGACATCGCAACCATCATAGGGCTGGTCGGCGGAACGATCCTGGTGTGTCTTGCCATCGTAACCGGCGGGAATGTATTAATTTTTTTCAATATACCAGGGCTGCTGATTGTTGTCGGCGGCACGGTCGCCACCTGTTTTATCAAATTTTCGATGGCCGATGTCATCAACTCCGTCAGGGTGGCCATGAAGGGCTTTACGGTTAAAATTGATCCGGCGGATCAAATCATGGAAAACATGGTGTCCATCGCTAAAATCGCCAAAGAAAGGGGACTGATGGCGCTGGAAAACGAAAAACCGGCCGACGAGTTTGCCGCCAAGGCGTTTCAGTTTCTGGCCGACGGCTTTGACGAAGAGCAGATTAAAGACTTGCTGAATAAAGACATCAATTTAACCATCAAGCGTCACACGACCGGCCAAAAGGTTTTCAAAGGCATGGGAGCATCCGCTCCTGCCTTCGGCATGATCGGCACTCTCATCGGCCTGGTGCAAATGCTGGCCAACATGGCAAATCCCCAGGACATCGGTCCGGCGATGGCCGTCGCGCTCTTGACCACCCTATATGGCGCCCTGCTGGCCAACCTGGTATTTTTGCCCCTGGCCGATAAGCTGGCTTTAAGAAGCCAGCAGGAACAGGAAACCAAAAACCTGATTCTAGATGCCGCCCTGGGCATTGCGCGTGGATTGTCCGGGATGGTCTTCACCGAAACCCTGAAAATCCACCTCTCGCCCAAAGATCGCCTGAAACTTGTGCCTAAAGCCAGAAGCGGAGGCGCAGCCCGGTGAGCCAAGAATATCAGCCTATCACAGAAGAGGCCGCGGAGGGCGCCCCGGACTGGATCGTAACATTCGGCGATTTAATGAGCCTGCTGCTCTGCTTTTTTGTTCTGATGCTGTCGTTTTCGGAAATGGACCGCAGTAAATATCGGGTCGTTTCCGGTTCCTTAAAAAACGCGTTTGGAATCCAGCGTAAAACACCGATTTTCGAATCCCCCAAAGGCCAGAAGATGATTGCCCGCGAATTCGACCAAGCGATTGTTTTAGTTAAGATACAGGATGTGGTTGATCCGATCTTAAATGAACTGGAGGATGAATTCCAGGAATTTAAAGGCTTTGTGGATATTTCGGTAGAAGAAAACCGGGTTACCATCCGAATGATGGGAGAGGCCACCTTTGATACCGGCCAAGCCGAGCTGCGCAAGGAATTTGTGCCCCTGCTGCTTAAAATCGGAGAAGTTTTAAGTCAAACAAAGGGGGAAATCATCATTGCCGGCCATACCGACAACGTACCCTTGCGCGGGGGCCGGTTTAAATCCAACCTGGGGTTGTCCATGGCGCGCGCCGGATCGGTGGCTGAATACCTGCTCAAGTCAACTTCCATCGACCCGCAAAGACTATCGACCATGGGCTTTGGCGAGTATCGGCCGCTTGAATCCAACGAAACCGAACAGGGACGCCAAAAAAATCGGCGTGTAGAAATTATTGTTTCCTTGTAATGCCCGCATAAGCCATCAAGGCAGAAGTTCAGCCGCTAAGACACGAAGGCCCGAAGAATGATTATGAATACCAGAACATATCTTTTAACTGCGGCTGTTTGTTTCATAATATTATCACCACCGCCTGCTTTCAGCGAGGTTTTGCACCTGAAAAACGGCAGGCAATTGCACGTTGAAAAAGCCTGGCAGGATTCGGATGAGGTTTGGTTTGTTTTCCAGGGAATCAAAGCCAGCCTTCCCCGGAATAAAGTAGCGGACATTACAAGTGACGCCGGCAATCCGCCAAAACCCGGTGCTCCTGAAGATCAACGCCGCGCCGACATAAACGGCGATACCTCCGCACCGTCAGAGCAAGTCCTGCCGAACCTACCCAAGCCAACTTCCAAGACCGATTCCGCTGGGCAGAAACCGACCGGGGCGTCAAAAAAAACACTCGTCTTGCGCCCAGACGGATTTGATGACCTGAATTGGGGGGTCAAGGTCGACAGCGTGAAAGGACTCGAGGAAATATCGGACGATCCGGATTTGGCGGAGGTCACCGAATATGTTCGACCGCAAGATCCGCTCAAGATCGGTGATGCCGCGCTGGCATCCGTTGTTTACGCCTTCTGGCGTGATCTGCTATATACGGTCACCCTCTGGACCCAGGGGCCGGCAAACTTCAAGACGCTACGCGACAGGGTCTTTGAGCAATTTGGCGAAAGTATCCAAGCCGGCCGTTCCAGTCAGAAATATTTGTGGTCCGATGAAACCACCGACATGATGCTCACATACAGTGATGAGAGTCAGCAGGGGATGCTGTGGATGCGCTGCAAGAAATTGGACCGCAAATTCAAATTATCCAAACTGAGCGGCCCCGCCTCATATCTGAAGTCGATGAAATCGAGAAATTAACAGCCACATTAACTTGCCATGAATTTTTTTATGGAGAATTCAGAAAAAATTTCGAATTATCGGGAGTAAAAAAGGCGGGCATCCAAATATAAAGAGTAGTACGCAGGCGGCTCGATACCGAGCCGCCATCAGGCACTCGTGATTATCAGCAGCGGAAATTTTACTTGGCAGAAATCCAGTTGTCCGAATTTTTGATTTTAACCGCAACATCCGTGAACCACACACGAAAATTTTTGTCAGCCCCTTGACGGTTCAAAGACAGCACCAAGGGACCGACCTGGCGGTAATCCTCCCAGGTTGCGATCCTGGTTGGAACGGCAGAACCGCCTTTACGATAGACCCACTGGGTTATCCGAAAGCTGTTATCCAGAAACAGCTCGTAAACATCGCCGGGCGTGTACCCACCCTCCGGTGGATAAGTCACCACCAGACACCGGGCTTTTCCTTCGCCCATGGGCAGCTTGGCCATGCCGATATCTTCAACCTTGGCCTGACGGTCCCAAGCGGAGTGGATCGGAAATAAAAGCCAGTAATTGTCATTGATAAACCAGCCGTCGATCTTTTTCAAATTATCCGGTGATCCAGCTGAAATTTTACTGCGGTCGTAGACAACCGGCTGAGCGCTGCCGCCGGCGTTGAAGGTAACCTGATCTACCTTCGGTTCCCAGATCCAGGATCGGCTGACATTTTTTTCGCCTAACTGTACGTTAAACGTGTAGCGAATCTGTTCAATCTGATTGAAGCCATTAATTCCATATGCTTCTGCCAGCTTTTGACGCGTGTCCGCATTACGGGCGTGGTTATCAAATCCGGAACAGGCGACTGTGATAATCAGCATAAACGCCATTATAGAGAATTTTGCGGCTGAGTTCATGAGTGGGACCTCCTTGTTTTCCCCTAAAAATAAACTGCCGGCCTAACCTGTCAAGCCAGGCTTTTAAAAAATAAAATGCCACAATGTGTTATTTTTTGAGCTTTTGCAATTCCTTGTCAATAGCTTCCTCAAATCCGTTAAGCGACCGATTCCTTAATATCCGGCCGTTGATGAAGACGGTGGGGGTGCTGTTTACCCCGGCCTGGCGGCCATCCATCACATCCTGCCCGATTTTCTGCTGTATCGCGGGATCGTTCATCTTTTTCTCGAATTCGACTAGATCTAAGTTCAGAGACACGGCTATATCCCGAATTTTCTGATCATTTATCCGGTTATAATTTTCAAAGAGCAGGTCGTGAAATTCCCAGAATTTTCCCTGGCTGCCGGCAGCCAGAGCGGCAGCGGCGGCTTTCACGGCGAACGGGTGGCTTCTGAGCGGAAAATTTTTAAAGACCACTTTTACGTTATGGGGATATTTTTCGAGCACCTGCCCGAATACAGGCGCGAGCCTGGCGCAGTAAGGTCATTGGAAATCATCAAAAACCGCAATTACAATCGGGGCGTCGGCCGGACCCTTGAAGGGTGATCCGGAAATATTAATGTTCTGGATAAAGTCAAGAGAAATGACTTTTACCGTTTTGTCTGTCCGGCTGTTTAGGAAAAGAATGTCACCTTCCGGACCCACCTGGATTTTGTCCACATCTGCGCCCACATCGATTTCATCCTCCTGCACGGCGTTTGGAGAATAAATTATAATTTTTCCCTGATCGGTCAACACGAAAATTCTTCCGCCATCGGCGGAAACGGCCACATCAATAGGGGCGGCCTCCAACTTGAGCGTTTTGACAATGCTCCATTCGACAGCGTCTGAAGCACGAAGCGTCGAAATAGAAAGCAGGACCATTACAATTGCCAGAGGCGCAAAAACTATCATTCTTTTCAATTTCATTTCAAAAACCCTCCTCCCACAGATGTTTCAATCCCAACGTGACACCCAATATTCACGTGAATCTATATAGCACAAACGCCGCTCAAATATTAGTCTTTTTTATGGTTTAAGCCCGCGCGGCTCGCCTCAGGGTATTTTTCATTTGCCGCTCTTTAAAAATTCCGTTTTTCACCGGGCTCCATTACAATAACCTCGGCGGGATAACCCGCAAGTTCTTGTTTTAGTTCCTGGGGAGTCCCCTTCAGTGGTGCAAAGGTGCCGTAATGCATGGGTATGACCCGGCTCACTTTTAAAAAATTGCGAACCGCATAGGCGGCGCCGGACGGATCCATTGTGAAATGTCCGCCGATGGGCAGCAGCGCCAAATCCGGTTTGTAATAGTCGCCGATAATTTGCATGTCGCTAAACACTCCCGTGTCACCCGCGTGGTAAATTTTAAAGCCGTTTTCCAACTCAATGATGTAGCCGGCCGGCTCGCCTCCCGGGAGCACCGATTTCTTTTTGGTCGCCGGGTCGGTATGAACCACATCCGAACTGTGATCGGCATGTACCATGGTAATCCGTATATCGGTGCCAAGCGGCGTTATCGTACCGCTCTTGTTAAAGCGTATTAAACGATCATACGGCACCCATCCCAATGTCGCAAAGGTGTGCCCCATATCGGCGTTCATCGCCACTTTGGCACCGCTCATTTTTGAAATTTCAGCGGTATCGCCGACATGATCCCCGTGGCCGTGGGTTACCAATATCAAATCAATCTTGCCTAATTTTTCAAGGTCTTTGAAAGCTTCGGGGGTCTTGGGGTTCTGCGTGATAAAAGGGTCAATTAAAATAACCTTGCCGCCCGGGGTCGTAATTTTAAAGGCCGACTGCCCAAACCATTGCAGTTCAAAAGCCTGCGCAGATGAAAAAGCAAAAATTAAAATTGCGGTTAAGAGTATGGCATATGTTATTTTCAAGTAATTCTTATTCATTTGTTATTCTCCTTAATGCACTTTACGGATTGTAAAGTCAGTGTGCTATACGCGGGCAAGATATTTTTGTACAACTTGTGGGCAAACCAAATCATAGCAGCTTACGACCGATTACTGCCCATGGCCTTAATTTTAAATCGATTCGGGTCAAGCGAATTTAAAAAAATTACTCATACCTGATTTTTTCCAGCAAACTTCGCTTGAGATAAGCTACCGATGCACACACGCTTGCATGGCTGGTAAGAATACGTTCAAAGTTCAGATATTAACAAGCTGTTTGGTTTTGATCCGGGGAATGCGTCTGATAGCGCAAAATACGACAACGTGGCACTTTGTCAAGGCGGTGCACTTGGCCTGTCACCGAACTGAAATTCATCCATCCAACAGCATGATTCTATCTGTAAGGCTTATTCTTTGCGATTCGGGGAAAGTGAAATTGAAAAGCGGTGATTTCAGAGCCCTCCATGTAAATTCAAACACCGACAGAATTTTTATCTGATCATAAAAACCGCTTGACCGGATCATGCCCCTGTATTAGTTTGACATTAAACTAATTAACATTGAGGAAATCATGCAAAAAGGGTTTCGGGGTAATAATCAAAATGCCAGAGCTTTGGGCACTTATGTCAAGCTAATGCGAGCCGCCGAATCCATTACCTCCCGGGTGCACAAACATCTTGCGGCGGCGGGGTTGTCCGTCAGCCAGTTTGGCGTGCTTGAAGCCCTTTATCATTTGGGTCCCTTAACCCAAAGCGACCTCGGCCGGAAAATCTTGCGCAGCAGCGGCAATATCACCTTGGTTATTGACAATTTAGAGAAGCGCGGTCTTGTCAGACGTGAACGCGACAGGACCGACCGGCGCTTTTTTATCGTTCATCTGACGGATGAGGGGCAAAAACTCATCGGCAAAATATTTCCGCCCCATGCGGCGGTGATTAAAAATGAGTTGGGCGTTCTAAGCGCCGCCGAGCAGAAAACTCTGGGAGATTTGTGCAAAAAACTGGGACTGAAAGAAATGTCTGGCCCGCCGTAGCATACCGGCGAATAAACATGCCTAAGCTAAATTAAGGAGGAAATTATCATGAAAGTATTAGTCGTTTTTTATTCTATGTATGGACATATTTATAAAATGGCCGAGGCGGTGGCCGAAGGCGTCAAGCAAGTGGATGGTGCGGAAGTTGAGCTGCGACGCGTTCCCGAAACCTTACCGGATGAAGTTCTTGCGAAAATGGGTGCGGTCGACGCCCAGAAAGCCTTTTCCCATGTGCCGGTATGCAGGGTCGACGAGCTGCCCGGCGCCGATGCAATTATTTTCGGCACCCCCACCCGTTTCGGCAACATGTGCGGTCAGATGCGCCAATTTTTAGATGCTACCGGACAGCTTTGGGCCAATGGTTCTCTGGTAGGAAAGGTCGGCAGCGTCTTTGCAAGTTCCGCTACCCAGCATGGTGGACAGGAATCCACCATCCTCAGTTTTCATATCACCCTTCTGCACCAGGGGTTTGTGGTTGTTGGGCTGCCCTATGCGTTCCAGGGTCAGATGCGCAACGATGAAATCAGCGGGGGGTCTCCGTACGGCGCATCGACCATTGCCGGAACCTCGGGCGAGCGAACCCCGAGTGAAAACGAGCTTGACGGGGCGCGATTTCAGGGTAAACATGTAGCGGAAATAGCATCGAAGTTGGCAAATTAAATCCTTAATATACAGGAAGCATTTTTGAACAATCGTTGCTGGTTTGGAAAATAGCAACACAAAAAATTCCAAATGCCAAGCACCAAATCACAAAAAAATCTCAAATATAAATACTCAATGACCAAAAGAAGTTTGAAATTTCGGATTTCGATCATTGTGGGTTATTTGTTATTTGAGATTTGTGATTTGGAATGATTTATCGCGCTTTAATCCATATGGGAAAAACTGAGCATAATCCCAACCGTGCATTCATTATCGATTAGGATGAGGTGCGTCGTGAAATTCTTTGCAAGATATCTTCTGATATCGCTTCTGATCATAATCACCAGCGCCTGTGCCGGCCATAACGAAGATAACCGGCAAATGACTGTGCGTCAGCGCATCGGCAATGCCTACGGCGTCCAATATTTTTCCGAGGTTGAACAAATTCAGTACACCTTTAACGTCAGGACCGGAGAAAATCAGATCAGCCGCTTTTGGATCTGGGAGCCGAAACTCAACCGGGTCACTTTTAAAGGAACCGATTACACCGAAGCCGTCTCTTATTATCGTCATGACATCGAGACCACCGCCTCAGCAGCGCTCAAAAAGGTCGACGCCTGGTTTATCAATGACAACTACTGGCTCTTGTTCCCATTTCACATTGCCTGGGACACCCAGGCGACAGTAGAAGACAGCGGCCGCCAGAAGCTGCCGATCGGAGACGGCAAAGCCGAACGCGTCGTGGTTACGTTTCCGTCATCCGGCGGCTATACCCGCGGAGACGTGTATGAAGTTTTTCTTGATGATCATGACCGGTTGACACAATGGGTGTATCGTCGCGGTGGTTCGGAGCAGCCCACACGAGTGACAACCTGGGAAAAAAATCGGCAGATAGGTCCGCTGCTGGTTTCACTGGATCATCGGGGCCGCGCTGAAAACTTTCGGATTTGGTTTACCGGAGTCGGCGTTAAGATGGTCGGTGCCGCCAACTGGATTTTCACAGATTAATATTCACGCGGGTCCAGGCCGACGGCTCGCTTTCTATATCGATACGGCCGCCGTGCAGTTCAATGATACGCTTGACGATGGATAGCCCCAGACCCGATCCGCCGTATTCAGCCGATCGTGATTTTTCAACCCGATAAAATTGTTCAAAGACGCGGTCAAGATCCGCTGCCGGAATGCCCCTGCCCGTATTAAACAAGGAAAGGTGCACACCTCTGTTCTTGGTCGACGCCTCGAGTATTATCTTCCCGCCTTCGTGATTATATTTGACGGCGTTGTCAACCAGGTTGATGACGGCCCGCTGCAGATTTTCCCAATCCCCTTTGACTGATAGTTTTGGCGGGATGTGCGCCTGGACGTCGATCTTTTTGGCGCTGAAGACCACTTCATAATCGCTGAGCACCGATTTTAGCAATTCCGCCAGGTTAATCTCTTTCAGGTCGAGGTATTCTTTCAATTCCAGGGAGGATAAATCCAGCAGGTTTTTTACCAGCCGGCTCATTCGGCGCACAATATCCGTTTGCCGCATTAATGGGTCCCGGAGACTTTCCGGTAAATCCGGATGTTGGATGCCGTTCTCCATTGACAGCTGCAACAGAGCCAGGGGACTTTTCAATTCATGGGAAGCACTGGCTATAAACTCTTTTTGGGTTTCAAAAGAACTCTCCAAGCGGTCAAACATTCGATTGAGAGACTCCGAAAGGCGATAGAGCTCGTCCCTGCTTTGGCCGAGGGGAATGCGCACGCTCAGATTTTTGTCGCTGATCTCCCGCGCCAACCGGTCAATAACCCCGATCGGCTTGAGCGCCTTGCCGGCGATCAGGTAGCTCAGGAAAACAAGCAGCACCATCGCCGTTATCAACCCGAAAGCAATACCTTTTATTATCTCGAAAATTTCTTGATCCAGCTTTTCAATCGGTTTGCCGATCTGAACCACATAGAAGCCGCCCTGAACCGGCACTCGAAATCTTCTAACCCGAAAGGTCACTTCATTGTTTTCCTCCTGATGCAACTTCAAACGCGCCTTGGGAATGGTCGTTCTGACCGTATATCCGCTGTGCTTATCATACAGCGGAAGATCAGTATAGCGGGTCAATTCCGACTGATACACAACCGACATATGGTCGTTGAAGACCTTGATCCAATACTGCTTAAAATTAATCGGTGGGTTGTTGCTTTTCATACCTTCCGGCTTTTCACCGGCCGGATATACCAAACGCATCACAGCTTTCTCAACGGTGTTCAATTCATCGTCAATCAGTCGATAGGGCTGCTCTCTCATTGCCAAAAACACGATGGTCGAGAATACGAGGCTTACCAAAACACCGGCACCGGTAATCCAGAGAGCGATTTTAGGCCGTATTCTCAAATTTGGTCATCCTCGATGATAAATCCGATGCCGCGGAGGGTACGAATGATCTTAGTGTCGGCGCTGTCGCCGATTTTGCGGCGCAGATTTTTCAGGTGGACGTCGATGAAATTAGACATGGTAAACGGATCGAAGGCATCGCCCCAGACATGCTCCGCCAGCGTGAATCGGGAAACCGCCCGGTTTTTGTTGTATAAGAGAAATTCCAAAATTGAAAATTCTTTGGGGGTCAGTTCTATGATTTGGTCCTGTCGGCGGACCTCACGGGTTTTGGTGTCCAAAGCGATATCATTGACGGCCAGCACGGCATGCAGCTGCTCACCGCTGCGCCTGAAAAGCGTGCGGATTCTGGCCATCAATTCCGCGGTGGCAAAGGGTTTGGCCAGATAATCATCCGCCCCGTAGTCCAACCCCTTGACCTTGTCTTCGACCGAGCCCTTCGCGGTCAGCATGAGGACAGGGGTCCGGATGCCGGCCGCGCGCATTTCCTTAAGCACCGTCAGTCCGCCGGTTTTCGGCAGCATAATGTCCAGCACAACCAAATCGTAAGGATTTTCAAACAGTTTGTCTAAGGCGGCGTCACCGTCGGCGGCTGTATCAACGTCGTAGCGCTGGCCCGTAAGCAATTTCACAAGTTGTTCCAGCAGATCCGGTTCATCATCCACGAGGAGTATTTTCATAACTACCCCTTTCGATTAGAGATCAGAACCACGGCGCGATGCCCGATGTGCTGTTTGAAAACCAGCTGGGTTGCGGCCTTGAAGGCGTCGCTTAAGTGGGTGTATTGCCTTTCTCTCATGACCACCAGAGAAAGGGTCGGCTGATCGATGAATGCCTGCAACTCGTTTTCGTCCTCCAAAACCTGGCAGAAACTGTCCGTGTAATAGACATAAGCCGCCCGGTAAAATTTATACATGGCCCATTGCCCGCCCTTTGCCAGACGCGCTGTGATTTGCTCGCAGAAAGGTCGCGGTGACTTGTAAAATTCCATTTTGGGTATGAGCACGTGCACCGCGTAGAGGGTAAACACCAGCATGAGGGCCGCGGGCAAAAACAGCAGCCGACGGGCCTGATTGCGGCGCCAGGCGACCCAGAGCAGCGCGGCGCAAACCCCGGTGATCACGCTCACGCCCACCGCCGCCCAAAACCATTGCTTGAAGAAAATCCCCGTTGCCACCGGCAGCGCAAGGGTTGCCAGCGCCATGAACCCCAGGAAGATCAGCGACGGAACGATTAACCATTTGCGGTAATATGTGTCCGGCCAGAGCTGAATGGCTTTGTCACCCCAATAACCCACCAAAAGCGCCAGCGCCGGATAAAGTCCCAGAATGTATTCGTCGCGCTTGGCCTGGGAAATGGAAAAAAACACAAACAGGCCGATGGCCCAAATAAGCAGAAAGCGCAGAGCGCTGCGGTCCTCCTGGGACCGCCGGGAAAAGGCCAAATGGAAGGCACCCGGCAAAAACAGCGACCAGGGTGCAAACGCCCACGGCAGATTCATCAGATAGTAATAGAAAGGCTGCTCGTGGGTCCAGGTATGAAAATAACGCGCAACATTGGTTTTGACGAGCAGGTCGAAGGCGTAGCCCTCCTGCAGACTCACCGCGACATACCAGGGGGCCGTGATCGCCGCAAAGATCAGAATTCCCCATCCCAGCCGCATGTGCTTGAGATGCCGCCAATCCTTCATGACCAGCAGATACACGAATATGACCAGCCCGGGCATGACCAGGTTGACCGGCCCCATGGTCAGCACCCCCAGGCCGGTGGCGGCATACATCAAAAGATAGGAAACCGTGCGTTTGTCTTCGGAGCGGTAGCCCCGATAGAAAAGAAAAAGTGCCAGCATCGCAAAAAATGTCGACAGCATATAGGTCTGCGACCAGCGGGCGAATTTGAGAAAAAGAATGCTGGTCGCCAACACCGTAGCCCCCAGAAATCCGGCCTGGGACGAAAACATGCTGCGGCCGAGATAAAACGTCAACAGAAAGGTGCCCAGGGCAGCCAGGGCGGAGAAGATGCGGGCGTCAAACTCGTTGACATCGCCGCCCGGCAGTGAAACCGCCGCGATGAGCCAATTGTAGAGCACCGGCTTGATGGCCCAGGGTTGGCCGTTGACGGTCGGAAATATCCAGTGGCCATCGCGGATCATTTCCCGGCTCATCTGGGCGTATTCATCTTCGTCCGGCGCCCAGAGATCACGGTCTCCGACTTTGTAGAAGAAGAGCAAAAACCCCATGCATAGAAGCAACATGAGAACGGTAATCTGTGTTTTGCGATGATGCGATAATGTCATGATGACTAAGATGCTTTTCTTTTTTGATTTTTGATCTTTAAACTTATACCAGGTTTTAAAACGGTCGTTCTCCCCTTTTTAAAGGGGAGTTAGTCGGGATTTCGCCTTCGGTCAAAATGGGCGCTTTCGCAGAGTATAAAACATACCGATAAAAATAACCAGCAGGATTGCATTGGCCGGCACAACAAACATGCGATACTTAATGAGCCAGGGGTAAACCTCGCCGACAGCCAACTTTTCTAAAGCATCTTCAAACTCGTCGCTTTTGTCCACTTGAATGATCCGCTCGGATACAAGATCTTGGCCGACCGTCACCACCACGGCATGGTGAAATTGTTTGAATCTTTTATTTTTCAGGCGGGCACCCCCGCCGCCGGTCACCAGGTAATTGGTCAAACCAAAACGGGTTCGGGCGTAGCCGTGGAAGTCGCCGGCAAAGACATAGTCCACCTGCAATTTATTAAAAAGCGCAACCAGTTTGGCGCCACCGGTGAAGCTGCGGGCGTGAAAATCGGGGGAAATGGGCGGAGGGATGTGCATGAATACAAATTTATGTCGGAATCTATCGTTTGGAGCGGAGGCGATATGGTTCAAAAAGTCGATACTTTCCTGGTTCGAATAGGGTTCGTCCAAAATTCGCAACCCGATAAAAAGGCAATCCTGATAAACAAAAGAAAAAATGCCGGGACCGTAAATCTCCTCAAACCGCCGGACCGGAAAGGTATCGGGCTCGACGTCATGGTTGCCGATGATATAAAAAGTAGGAACCTCGAGCTTATATTCTTTAATTTCAGCTCTTAACAAGCGGTGAAAAGCTTCGGTGCCATTGTAGGCGACATCACCGAGCAGCACCACAAAGTCAAGGGGTTCGGTCCGCAATTCTTCTGCAATCCTTTCAAAGGTTCCGATACTCTTGGTGTCTCCTGCAACAGCAAAGCGAAATGACTCCTTTTTTCCCTGGTCAGTCAGCATCCGGATCACATCCGGGCGGTTGCCAAAATTGGGCGGCAAAGGCGTTCCGCCTTCAAAATAGTTGATGCAGAGCACATAGACTTCGAACGCCAGCAGCACCGCTATGATCGCCAGGCAAACGATTCGCCCGGCCGGCGAGATAAAGTTAAAAGATTGCCGGGATGGTTTAACACTTGGATTCATGGTCTTGCCATAGTTAGTATACAATCAGGTGATCCAGGCTCCGAGATACCTATTAATATAGTCTTTATTGTCAAATTTGTCCGGGTTGCCATTTTATAAAAAAGTCATCCAGCACAGAAGTCGGGCCTATCGGAAAATGCCCAAAGCGCAGAGACAGCTGTTTACCGGCCAGCGCTTTGGGTTCTCCGTTCACAACAGCTTTCCATAAAGCGGCAGCCAGTCCGGATCGATCCGCTCCGGCCTTACAGTGCAGCAAAACGGGACGGGGAGCGGTTTCGAATAGATGCAGCAATTTTTTAACTTGCTCCGGTGATGGGCTTTTGTCGGGTGGAATTGACAGATCATAGTGCCGGCAGTTAAATTGTTTGCTGACCAGCAGCTCTTCCTGGTACCAGCTGCGGCCGGTTCTTTTGCCGCGTAAGTTGATGATGCTTTTGATTTTGTATTTGCGTATGTAATGTTGCAGCTCGTCGCCGTCCAATTGGGCTGAACGGTATGCTTCGCCCTGAGTTATCACGTGAAAATTGCCCTGTTCCTCCATGTAGATGAAATAGCTCGCCGGCAGGAAAAGAACGGCAGCCAGAATGATAAAAATCCATTTTGTTTTTTTGTTTATCGAAATTTTTCTCACGGCAAGCCACCCCCTGCAAATTTCTTCCCAGATTAAATAGTAACGGCACCAGTTTTCTAATTCCAGGCGTAATTTGGCGTATATTTTTTTTTTTAAATACACTATATGTTCAGCCGCCGGGAACAAAAAGGCCATGTTTCGGAAGTTATAACCCCAACCCAATTTAGAATATATGCGCCAGGTATGCATCAGATATCGCTTTCTCCAGGTTTTGACCGCATTTGCGGTATGTAGGAGCCGAGCATCATTTTTGAGGAATGAATATTGGAGTTACTATACAGGGGGTTTATGAAGAATAAGTGAAGGAAGGATTAATAAATAAAATTAATCGTGTACCAGTCCGTTTTAAACCCAAACGGAGATCCTGAAAAAGGTAGATAGCGGTCATACAGCTCTGATTTGGCCCATAGTTGTTATTGTGCGCCTTTTTTCGAACAATTTGTTATCAAACCAGAAACCCAGGACTTCGTATAAGGAGATTGAAAATGAAATAGTAATCGGTATCCCCTTTAAAACGGCCGCCTGCATTTCTTCCGTAAAGAAATTTTCGATCCTAAAATCAACCAGAAGCTCGCCTCGAGAGTCGCTTATCACTAAGTCGGAAATCTTGGCCTCTGTTGATAAAGCAGAAGTCGCCGAAAGGAAAATTAAGCAGAAAAAAATTAGCCCTTGGTGCAGATAAACCACGCTTTTGCCGACCACCGTCCCAGGGACAGCTACAGCCGCCCCGGGCAGGGCCATCACCACCAGAACTAGGGCGCCAAGCACACACGATCACTTCATCTGCCATCCTCCTTTCACCATGCTGGCAGCAGGCTTCAACAACTTTACCAGGAGGTTCTATTCAGAGCCTCGATGATCTCCAATGCAAATATCAAACAGAAAAACCACATCCCCTTGACCATGGCACGCGATAAAATATGCGGATTGATCTCGATTCGCTCCCGGCTCCGGTATTTTCGAAAACTAGGCAGAAACCGATGGACCCGGGCACAATAGGCTCCATATTCGCGGCCGAAGAGCTGCGATAAGCGTTTTTCCTCGAATTTAACGACCAGAAAATAATAGAAGCAATAAATTGAAGCAAAACAGACGATCAAGACGATGCGATTGGAGGCCGTCGCCACCCCCAACGCGCCCAGGAAGGTAAATATGTAAAGGGGATTGCGGCAAATGGAATAAGGTCCGTCCTGGCACAGCGCCTTGCTTTTGCGCCCGAATACGTATATACCGCACCATAGCCTTCCGACCGTTGCCACGGCGACCAGCAGATAGCTCACTATTTCCGGGTACTCAAAGAGACGGTCACGCTCCGTCGGGGACGGGCTGAAAATAACAGCCGCAAAAATCCCGGCGTACAGAAACCAGACCACCCCTCTCCGGTAACGCTCCACCGCGCTCTTCTTATATGTATTCTCGCCGCCTTTCCCATGGTCGATCGCGAGCCAGGAATGTACTTTTTTATCGTAAAATATCATTTTTTCTTCCTTCTTTGAGAAGAGGATCTGAACAGTCCCTGAAATTGTCGCCGGCTCCGGTCAGCCCGGGGCCGGCTGGTAGTTCGGCCTGAAGTCGTTCGACGGTGAAAAGCAGAGGACTCGAAACGACTTCAGACATCAGCCGGGTTATGACCGCCGGCCGCTTTCAACGGCGCTATGGGGTGCTGAGCGGAGGCTCGATTTCTGTGAGTACTTCTTTCGCTTCAGGCTCAACTGTGAGAACAAGGCCCACGCCAGGAGCATAGTACTTGTCTTCAATAACGGCCGGAACATCAAGTGGTGTAGAATCCTGAGTGTGCAGATAGGGTCCAACAACCCCATCTGGCAGGGAAACACCATCCGGTAGTAACCCAACCAACGTATCAACTATTCCAATTACTTTTCCCAAATCTTCGGCGGTTCCGAGGAGGAACTCCTGGCGGTAAAGCGCATCTTTGTGGTCTCCCGGTGCAGCGTACATGATGATTCCAGGCTTGGCTTCGTCCACGCCCGCCATCCAGGAACCCTCGGTGCTTGCAGTCGGATTGCCATTCTCGTCATATTCATAAGCTATGGTAGTTTCCCCGAAGTACCACACGTTCCCGTCATTATCCTGCGCAAACCAATCGATGGTGTCTTCCACCAAATCACCGTCCGTGCCCTCACCGTCGTAGACCTTATCCGTCACGATCCTGCAGGTAACGCCGGCGATGGTCGTAGTACCTTTCACTTTGACCACAATCGTTTGAAGGATCATATCAGGATCTTCAGAATCATTGGGATTTTTACTTTGATAGGTATATTTGCTGCCGCGATTTAGTGGAAAATATTCATTACCTATCAAGAGCTTTGGTTTCGAGACAAAATTATCCGGGCTTATATCAGGATCATAGGGTCCCTGACCCAGCTCCCCGCAAACGTCCTGGCGCGCCTGAAACTGCTCACTGCATGTCGCATAATCCTCTTTAAGCGAACTTTGGGCCTCATCCAGGCAATCCTGCTTTTCCTGGCGGTCGAAAAGGTTATCACAGGCGCCGATACCCAGCCAATAGTCACTGGTGGCAGAGTTCCGGCAGGCTGTCAAAGCAGCCTGGGATGTCTGCGCGCAGTTAGTCACTTTGGGATGCCGCTTGCCTTTCCACCAATCACCTCGATCGTCATGGGCCAGCGCTTTGCTTGTGCCGATATTGAGCAGCCCGGGTCCCAAAACCACAACAAATAACAATGCCAACATTGCCATACCGCTTTTTAAAGTAACAATTTTCGATTTTTCACTGACTTTGGCTGTAAACATAAATACCTCCTTTTATGCTTATTTGTAGGACATTCCATAAGGAGGACGTCCGGGTTGATGTTACTCTCCAGGAAAAGAAACCTTTTACCTGAGCTGAACGATTTCCAGATACGGGCACCCAATCCGGGCGGGCGTAAAGCCCGCCCCTACAAAACATTGATCAATCTTTTGGGTTGGGGTGGGGTTTATCCCTGCCCGAACAGAACGGGCCATTGTTCCAAACTTCTTATGGGAATCTCTCAAATTAGGTTTTATAATACCCCATTTCCTGGAGACGATCGCAATGGTGTTGCCGTTTTTCACTATTTGATAATTCTGGGGTACCTCCTTTCGTGTCGAAGTTGTCAAGTTCCTGGTCCTTGCTTTTGCCTAATTTTAGGAACAAAAAAAGCCCTCCAGATAGATTTGGAGAGCCCATTGACACACGATCAATCCATGGCAATTATAAAGCGCTTGAGCGTGCCGCAAGGCCCTCAGGTTGTTCCGAGCCAGGCACCCTGACCCGCCAAAGTCGTTTGCCTGGCTTTTCTTATTCTTTTTATCGACAGATTACCGTCATTTTCAAAAATCTAAGTCTCCATTCTCCAATCCTTTTATTTTAATAATCTTCTAACTCTTTCTTCGCCTGATTAAGCTAATCCGTCTCAAAGGAAACTTTGTCGGCCATAATTATGCTATGATTGAGGTCTACCGGGACGCCTTTAACCTCAATCCTGACACCCAGTGCGAGATCGTTCCGATCACCACCGTCGAATACTGTGTATTGATCAGTTTGGACTCTTTGAATACCAATGTTGAACTCCGTGGCTGAAACGATATTGGTGACCAAACCCTCCGCTTCGATCTGATCCGGTTTCCAGAATTCAATTTCATCGGCATAAAGGATGCCGCCTTCCAGGCTGCCCTCAGCTTCGAGCTTGACGCCCGGCACAATATCACCCGGAGTGCCGTCCACAAATACGGCCATGTCCGGATCAACGTGCACGACCTGATTGCCGACTTTGAACTCGATGATATCAGTATCTGATATCATTTCATTAACGTAACCCATGATTTCGAAGTTATCCCCATCCTCGCCGTCCAGCTCATCTCCAATCTCAATTCTCGTTGCAAGCAGATCACCACCGGCGGCAATTCTACCCCCAACCTCAACAAACAGATCTTCTGCCGGGATGCCTTGCGGCAAATTGTTCGCAACCGAGGCATAGTCTACCCCGAGACCATTAATCATAAATGTTTTTAAGTCGGAATCCAGGTTCTCCACGAAACCGGTAACCTCATAGTCTAATATGCTGGTAGCATCTCCGATCTTTTCTATGAAGGTTACCCTGACAGCTCCCGTGTCGTCTAAATAACCGCTTGCTTCGACCACATCGTTGACAGCGATGCTGTCAAAATCAAATGTATCCGGTTTAAACCTGGTGATAAAGTTGACAACTACGATCTGCCCCAGGACCACAATCTCTCTTTCGTTGGTAATCGGGTCGATGCCGCTTACGCTCTCTACCGGACCTGCAACATTTTTACGGTAAGCAACCCGATCTGCCGTAACACGGGTACCGTCTCTGCTGATCCTGCCCGCGACGGTGACCACCTTCCCGATATCGAGGTTCTCCAGAACAGCGTCATCGCCGACCCCAACTTCCCTTCCATTGATGATAATTGC
>CAYTBC010000052.1:0-25210 GCA_964435765.1 uncultured Desulfosarcina sp. | reverse complement strand
AGGATCGTATGGGAGCGGTTTTTAACCGCGATATACCGGACCTCGTTAGATCAAGCGGAATCGCAGCTGCAGACCGCTAACACTTAACCAATAAATTGAATAATCCGAAGATCACATATCCAATGAACTCACGAATCCTCATCAAAATCGGCGGCCGGGCTTTTGACGGCGAAAAAGGTTTTCAGGATCTGGCGGCCGCTATAAAATCCCGTCCGGATCTCGAACTGATCATGGTGCACGGCGGCGGGGCGGAAATCTCCCAGGCCCTTAGAGCGGCAAACCGGGAGACCCAATTCGTCGACGGCATCCGGGTAACCCGGGCCGAAGATATCCGCATCGTCGAAGAAGTTCTTTCCGGAACCATCAATCAACGCATTGCCGGCTGGCTGAGTGCCAACGCGGTGGCCTGCAAACGAATGTCGGGCAAAACCGAAAATCTGTTTCTGGTCGCGCCCATGACCCGGGGCGGTTTGCACTGGGGTTATGTGGGCACAATCAGGCGGGTTAACCCTGCCGTTGTCCTGGCAGCTTTAAAAGAAGGGCAAGTGCCGGTCATATCCCCCATCTCGGCCGATGAACAGGGCGCAAGCTACAATGTCAACGCCGACAGCGCCGCCGCGGCCCTGGCGGCTGCTGCCCGCTGCACGGATCTGGTCTTCATCACCGACGTTCCCGGTGTGCTGGTTAACGATGAGATTCAGCCCTCATTGACCGTTAAACAAGCGCAGTCGCTGATCGCAGACGGCGCCATTAAAGGCGGCATGGTGGCCAAGCTGGAATCTGCCTTTGAAGCGCTGGAGCAAAAGGTGCCCCGAGTTCATATTATCCAGTGGCAGGGCCCGGAGACCCTGACGAATATCGGCGGTCGAAAATCAATGACCGGGACCGTCATCAAATTTTAAAGGCCGATTTTTCTTTCTTTAAGTTTGAAAAAGAGATCGGATTTAAAGGAGGTATCCAATGAAATTCAAGGACAAAGTGGTGCTGATAACCGGCGGCGGCACCGGAATAGGCCGGGCGATGAGTTTGCGTTTTGCCCGCGAGGGTGCGGCCGTGGCCGTCAATTACAGCAAATCAGAGGCCCGGGCCGAAGCAGTGGTCAGCGAGATCGAGGCCGCCGGCGGCCGGGCGCTGGCCCTTCAAGCCGATGTGACCCAAAATCCGCAGGCCCGGCAATTGATTGCCGCGGCCGTTGAGCGCTTCGGCCGGCTGGATCTGCTGATCAACAATGCCGGCTGGACCCGTTTCATTCCGCACCATGAGTTGGAGCTGCTG
Organism: uncultured Desulfosarcina sp.; assembly: GCA_964435765.1. GTDB lineage: Bacteria > Desulfobacterota > Desulfobacteria > Desulfobacterales > JAFDCJ01 > JAFDCJ01. The sequence goes on along the minus strand of CAYTBC010000052.1, from coordinate 23,935 downwards.
AGCGAAGAGGTTCTCGAAAATACCTGGCGAACCATTGTGAAGGGCCCCATCTACTGTATCCGGGCGGCGGTTCCGCATCTGAAGGCGGCCGGAAATGCCTCCATCATCAATGTCACCTCCATTGCCGCATATTCCGCACGCGGCAGTTCGCTGATTTACATCGCCGCGAAATCAGCCCTGGCCAGCATCACCAAGGCACTGGCCCGTGCCTTGGCCCCTGAAATCCGGGTCAATGCCATCGCGCCCGGCTTTATTGATACCGGCTTTGTCAATTGGACGCCGGAAGTTCTCGAAGAATTGCGCCACCCCACCCGTCTCGGAAAATTAATCGCTCCCGAAGATGTGGCGGATGCGGCCGTATATCTGGCGGCCGATGCGAAATCTTCCACCGGTCAGACCATTCTGGTGGATGCGGGCGATGCGGCCTTAGGGTAGCCGCACAGGTCTGTGTGCCTCCGACGGCAAAGATGAAAGGTAATCATGAGACGCATTTGTGTTTTTTGCGGTTCCAGCTCCGGTAGAAATTCAGCCTATCAGCGGGCGGCCGTCGAACTCGGACGGCTTCTGGCAGCCCGGGAGCTGACCTTGATATACGGCGGCGCCAATATCGGTTTAATGGGGGAGATTGCCCGCAGCGTTATCAGACACGGCGGGCAGGCAATTGGTGTGATTCCGCAATTTTTGGTAGAAAAAGAACTGGTATATCGGGATCTCAGCGATATCAAAGTCGTCAGCTCCATGCATGACCGCAAAGCCCTGATGGCGGATTTGGCCGATGCATTCATTGCCATGCCGGGCGGTTATGGCACCTTGGAAGAAACAGTTGAGGTCCTGACCTGGACCCAATTGGGGCTGCACCGCAAGCCCATCGGTTTGCTGAACGTTGAGCACTATTTTGACTATTTGGATCTTTTTATCGACCACATGGTCACCGAGGGCTTCCTTTCGCGCGAATATATGGATATGGTCCTGATTGACAATGGCCCGGCCGCCCTGCTGGATAGCTTGACGACCTTCAAATTGCCCGCGCTCGATAAGTGGGGCAGCCTCAACAACACCTGAATTTGAGATAGAACAACCTATTGGGGCGCCTGCGCTGAGGCCGGTTGCGACTGGCGCGACTCGATTAGCTGCAGCGCCTTCTGGGCTTCTTCAGCAGAGGCTGATTTGCCCTTGGTGAGTTTCATCAAAAAGTCGCCGGATTTTGAGCTTCCAATTTTTCCGAGCGTACCGATGGCAGCCATCAAAATGGTGGACGGTTCTGATTTCTGGGTTTTCATTTTCAGGCGCTGCATGAATCCCTTGCCGGGTTCCATCGCTTTTTGAGCCGCCTGCAGGACGCCTTCTTCGAGCGGCTTAACCGCAGGAAAATTTTTGAAAGCACCTAATGCTTGTATAATTTGAGCAACCTTGCGGTCATGGATGGCGGCGTTCTCCTCGTCTTCAGGCGCATCGGCTGTGATGAGGTGGAAAACTTCAACAATGGTGTCCTTGGAAAGCCGGCGCAGGCTCGTTAAAGCTGTCGTCGCGCGCCAGCGCAGTTTATCATTCGAATTGTTCAATGCTTTGACGATCAAGGGTTCCAGGTCTTCGACTTTGAAGCTCATTAGCGTGTGCAAGGCCTCTTCCTGCAAGTGGGGATCGGGATGCTCGGCAAATTTTCTGACAATCGGGCTATCCTTGCCTGCCTGTCCCACTTCTCGCAATATGGCCAGTGCGTTTGCCAATGCAGAGGCTTCCTGCTCGTTCTTTTCGAGAGCCTTCAAACTCCACAGACGCGCGATTGCCCCCATGCCGACGATGGTCTCCATCGCATCGGTGCGAACATCCGACTCTTCGCTTTTCGTCAGTATCAGGTTTAAAATTTCCACACCTTTGCTTCCCAACCTGCGCACGATCTGATCAATCTGCAAACGTGAGGTGGTCGAGACTCTTAAATACGCGCCGGCAAGCATATCGGAAACATCTTTGAATATAAAATAAAACGGATTGGAAGGCAGGTTATTTCTGGGAGAATACAAATCGGTTTCACTTTGAACTTTATTGACCGCCAAAGTCAGTTTGAATGCCAGATTCCAGTTCTCTTCTTCCAGAATAACCGATATCACCCGCCGGATGCATTTCAGCATAACAATGGCGTCACTCGGATTTTGCCGTTCCAATATCCAGGCGATGTAGGTGCGGGGTCGTGCCATGACATCGCGCACCATTTTCAAGGTGTTGACCAGATATTGCACATCGGGCGGCAGTTCACTGAAAGCCAGCACCTCGCCGCGATGCAACTCCTCTAAAAACCGCTGCACCCCGGCGACCTTCAGCTGAATCATCCTGCGCGACAGGGCTTTGATGATCCGTTTGACCGCTTCTTGCCTCCGATTAAATGCCGCGCTCGGAGCCTCCTTGGTCTTCAGTTCGTTCAGATTCTCAAGTTCATCGTAGACACACTGCGAGGTGGGCAGCAGCAAAAGTGGGGGAATGCCCTCGATGATGACTTTTTCAACCTCCTCGGCCGTGATGCCTTCGAGGTGATCGGCGATAATATAACAGTTGACGAGGAGGTCTTTAAGATATTGGCCATATTTCAGCGGCCGGATGATATCATGGATGATTTTAACTTTCAGATTAAAAATGGCGTCATCGTTTTGTTCTTTAAACATGGGCAGGACCTTCAGGTCCTTGGCCAGCCGCAGGATCGCCATTTCAACCCGCCAGGGCAGGTTTTTCTCGAGAACGATGATGTCGTCCATGAAAACGGTTGAAATTTCCGTTATGCCGTTTTGCGCCAGGGCTTTGGATAACAATTCACCCATTTTCTTGTTTTGGGCATGATCGGCTTTGGGGTCGCTCATAATGTCTATGAACGTTTCAAAATGGCCTGCCGTAATCTGTTTTTTGATGGCGAAACTCATCAACCCCTTGCGGTCAAAAAAATCGCGAAGTTTCGGCACAAACAATTCCGCCTGACCGGCGCCGATCAGGATTCGAACGCTGACCGGTTCATCCAGTATACCCGTGATGAGGATGTCTGTTTTGTTGCGGGTGTCCAGGTTGGTGATCATAATTTCCCCGGAATCACCCAGACAGCTCTGAAACTTCTCGTAGAGCCCCCGCTTGGCATCCAGAGCACCGGGGTGTTCGGAGGAGTAGTAGCCCGAGCGCAGCATGGCCTTTGTCAAATCCATGATGAAGTCGGCGACCGGTTTTACTTTCTCCCGTTCCTGGGCTGTGAGGTTCTTTTTATCCTGGGTTGGCGGTGCGACAACTTCCGGCGGCGGCCCTTCCTGAACGACCGCTTCTTCCTGTTCCACGGCTTCACGCAGCCAATCAAAGCTCAAATTTGGTTCGACCTCGACCGGACCGTCTAGTGGGATTCCATCTGAGGCTGCCACGCCTGAAAGTTCGTTTGATTCACTGCCCTCGGCGGATGGTTGGCCGCCTCCGGATGCAGAATTTTCATCAATGGTTTCCCCGAGAATAGATTCGGAATCATCGATTGTATCGCAGAGGGCCAGCAAAAACTGGTATTTTTCGTCAATCAGCAGTTTTTGATCCAGTTTGGTGCAAAAATCTTCCATATCCCCCGCGAACCGAATGAGCATCCCCGACGGTTTATCGGTCTGGGCGGCGGTCTTGCGATCTCTGATTTTTACAACGATACCCTCGAGTTGAAAAGCATAGTCGATCCTGGGAACCGAAATATTGACCGTTAGCTTGGATTTTGGCGCTAGGAGATTTTCAGCGCGCACAAAAAGCACGCCTTCTTTTAGCTGGAGATAATCTTGAAAAAATTTCTCAGCCGAGCGATAGTTGATGTCGTAAGGTGTCAGTTTCATTTTATTTATCTGATTTTTATATAAATAATTTTAAGAACACTCGCTGGCTGAATCGATTAGCACCAGTCAATCTGTAGTATCGGTATTTATCGGAGAAACTTAACAATTGTTTTCTGGGGCTGTAAAAATCCGGATCAATATATTGCTGATTCGGTTCCCTCCGATAGGGTGCAAAGCTATCGGACAGGCCGAGACAGCTCCAATGAACGGTGTTTTTGCCTGCAGCCGTAAATAATCGCAGGGCAGCGATCATTTATGCTTCAGCAGATCAGATCCTGACTGCGGCGGCGGGACTGAGTTCGATCAGAATCAGCTTTCCAGCAGGATATCCAAAACGGTATCCGGATTATCCGGATCATGCGCGCAGGTGTTAAAGGCCGCCAGCACGTTCGGCTGATCACCGGTATTTTTGACAGCGTGGGACACCTTGGGTGGAAAGGTAAACCGATAGACCTCTTTTGCGGGCACGGCGATATCGCGCAGCTTCCCGTCTTCCCGGGTCCGAACCAGGGCCGGACCAACCACGGCGATGATCTCGGTGCCCTGCCGGTGATAGTGATTGCCGCGCACCACACCGGGCTTGCTGATGACGACATGGGTGTTGCGCTGTAAGGCGATCATCGCGGTTTCAAGCGGTTCAAACACCATCCCCCTGGAATCTGAGCGCACTGTCACTGGATCCATTTTCAAAGACATCCTTTGATCTCCTTGTATTTCCAGATCTCTTTCTTCCGTCATCTGCCTTCTAAACCTGCAACAGGTTCCAATTGACATACATTCAATACCTATATATTATCAATCCGACCAAATGGGCAGAACAAAATGTACTCTGAGTCAGCCAGACAAAGGATCCCGACCCTTGGAAGAAAAAATTATTTCTCTGTTAAGCCGGCTTGTCCAAATAAATTCAATCAATTCAACCCTCTCCCAAGGCCCCGGCGAGCAGGAGCTTGCAGACCATGTGCGGCACTATCTGCAGCAGCTGGACCTGCCGGCTGAAATTCAGTCGGTCGCGCCGGGCAGATCCAATGTGGTTGCGGTGATACCGGGGTCCGACCGGAAAAGATCCCTTCTGCTCAACAGCCACCTGGATACCGTCGGGGTCGAAAACATGCCCGACCCCTTTAGGCTGAAACGGGAAGACGATAAGCTCTTCGGCCGCGGAACCTACGATATGAAGGGCAGCATTGCCGTGATGCTGCTGCTGGCCGGTTATTTTGTCGAACGTCGACCGCCGCTGGACATTTTGCTCACCTTTGTGGCCGATGAAGAAGACAAAAGCGTCGGCATGGAATACCTGGTTGACCGATGGCTTGCGGATATCACCCCGCTTCCCATGGGAGCGCTTTTTTTAGAACCGACCGAAGAGCAAATCGGGGTCAGCCACAAGGGCTTCAACTGGTATGAGTTGGAGGTGATCGGCAAGGCCGCCCATGGCAGTCGCCCCGAGGAGGGTATTGACGCCATTCTGCCGTTGCGGGCGGCATTGGGAGAGCTCGCCGGGATCCAAGAGGAACTGCTCGAGTGCGAGCCCGACCCGTTGCTGGGTCATGCCGGCCTGCACAGCAGCATGATTGAAGGCGGTACGGAGTTAAGCGTCATTCCCGTCCGTTCGCGCCTGCAGTGGGAAAGGCGCACACTTCCAGGTGAATCTCAAGCGGAGGTCGACCTGGAGTTGGAGCGCATGGTTCAAGCCGTCAAAAAACATCCCGGCGGCCATGAGGTCAAAGCCCGGAAATTTTTTGTAAGACGACCGCACCGGGCAGCGCGCGATGCCCAGATTCTGAAGCTGCTGCAAAAAGTTTCCCCCCAATCCAGTCTGGTGGGCCTTTCTTTCTGGGCGGATTCCGCCCTGGCCGCCCAGGCGGGCATACCTTCCGTTCTTTTCGGCCCGGCCGGCCACGGTGCCCATGCAGTGGACGAATGGGTGAGTTTGAAAAGCCTGGTCCGGATATATAAGGTAGTCAAAGAGCTCATCGAAACCTGTTAGGGCCGGCAGACCTTTCATGGCTGGTTTGTTGTTCGACGATTACGGGATGCATCGATATTTCTGAATGCTAATGATACGGAAAATGGATTGCTCCTTCGGCTCGGTGCTTTATGTTTCACTATAAGTGGAGAGAAGGGTTCGATCATCAAAAAGCACTTCAGAAACGGGATCGGTGTTGCCGTTGAATAAGCCTGTCACCCTTTCGGCGATAACTTTGGCGCAGGATGCAATCGGAAAAAAATCATCGGATCGAAGCTCTGAAATCAATGCCTCCGCCCCCTTTTGAACAGCAGCCCGAATTATATCAATGTCGTAGCTCACCTCATGAATCAGCGAAAAATTTTCCAGGGCGATTTCGTAGAATTCATTTTTTCGTTGTTTTCTGCCAATCTCTGCAAATTCTCTAATTGAAAGTCGATTTGTGACATTATCCATGGATATGTCGTATCTTTGAAGCATTTTATCTTCCCTTTCGCGGCAACACTTTTCTCAGAGATGCCATTTTAGTTGTAACATGACAAAAGACAGCCACTCTTGCAGTAAATTGGATAAACGCCAAGTTTGCGATTCCTGAAGTAGGGGTTATCTAAAATTAATGGAACTCTATAATAAGTTCCAAAGAGGATATTGCGCAGGCCACAAATGCTATCAGGAAATGAAAATAAAAAAGGCAGGGTCAATTCCGACCCTGCCTTTTTAGTCAGAGAATACTCAAGCCCCAACGAGGCAATTTATGCGTCATTAGACGTGAATGCCAAGACCATATTTTGAGGACAGATTAAAGTTTATCAGCAAAATATTAAAGCTTGGCTTACAAATAGTCTTAATCCGGTTAATTGTCAATCTAAATTTGTTTACAGGATAAAATCCACATGATAGAGCTTGCTAATAGCTGTATATCTATTAAGCTATCAAACGTTTGATAAGGGCCGTTGAGTGATTCTGGGTGATGAAGTTAAACCTTAATTTGGAGAATAGAAAAATGGGGTCTATCGAAAATTTGGCCGGGGTTTTCCCGCCCGTTGCTTCGCCGTTTAAAAATGAGCAGATCGCTCTTGACGAACTGGCTGAAAATATTCGGAAGTACAATGAGACCGATTTAAAAGGGTACCTGATCCTGGGCAGCAATGGGGAATTTAGAAGCTTGAATGACGATGAGGCGCTGCAGATTGCCGATGTGGTTGCCAGGCATAAAAAGCCGGACAAAATTTTAATCGCCGGCGCAGCTCGCGAGTCCACCTACTCAACCATTGAATTCATCGAGAAGCTTTCGGACCGGGGCGTGGATTACGCCGCCGTTCTGCCGCCGCATTACTTTGTCAGCAGGATGACGGATGAGGTATTGATCCGCCATTATTCAATGGTTGCCGACCGTTCCAAACTGCCCATTACGATTTACAATGCACCCAAATTCAGTGCCGGGCTGCTGATATCACCGGCAGTTATTGCCAGTCTGGCCGAACACCCCAATATCGTCGGGATGAAAGACACTTCCACCGAGGACATCGCCCAATATGTCAATGCTGTACCGAAGGGTGCCGAGTTTGCGGTGCTGGCCGGCTCCATCAACAAGTTTTATGAGGGACTTGTTAAAGGCGCGATCGGGGGGGTGCTTTCACTGGCAGACTACCTGCCTCAAAAGTGTTGTGAACTGCAGCAAGCATTCCTGGCTGGGGATCGGGAAAAAGCCAAGCAGATGGATGAATACCTGCGGGCCCTCAGCAGCCGGGCCGCCGGCAAATTTGGTGTGGCCGGTCTGAAGGCCGCAATGGATTTGCTGGGTTTTTACGGAGGGCCGCCCCGTTTGCCCCTGATCGGCATCGCTGACAGCGACAAACGTCAACTTGAAGCGGTCTTGCAAAAAGAGGGCTTGCTGTGAGAAAAGTTCCAAGAGCGATTTTTATCAGGTCTGGTTCAAGGGCTATCATCTGGCAGAAAGAAAAGACTGCACCCTGAAGCGGTTATTCAAACTCACATCTCAATTTATTTAGGATTTAGCCAGGCCGCGAAACGAGCCTTTTAATGCCGGCGGGCGGAGCACACCCAACATGAAAGAAGCAAGCACGATTACCTTCAAACCAAACCAGACGATCACAGCGGTTGACCAGGTCTTCTCGGAAATAAGTGCTTTTGTTTTGCGGGAAGACGTTTATCCCGGTTCGGAATTGCCCCCGGAAGAAGTCATGGCGATGCAGCTGAAGGTCAGCAAAGTCACACTCCGGCAGGCCCTGAGGCTGGCCCAGGCCCAGGGGCTTATCGAAATAAGAAATGGGCAGCGCGCCCGAGTTGCCAAACCTTCACTCAAACCGCTGATGAATATGATGGACATCACCTTGCGGCGAATGGGGAAAAAGGATTTTGAGGATCTTGTCGAAGTCCGCGAAATCCTTGAGGTAAACATTGCACGTGATGCCGCCCGTGCAGCGCAAGAAGAGCACATCAAAGCGATGGAAGAAACGATCGCCGAAATGGAGCGAAACAGGGAAGATTTAAATTTTTGTGTCAAAAAGGATATCGAATTTCACAGCATCCTAAGGAAGTCGACTTCCAACCGGATTTTCGATGTCGTTTTGGCGCCGATCGCCAAAATACTTGCCGACTCGATGGAGAAAACACTGGGAAGCGGCGGGATTCAGGCCGCTACGGAGGCTCACCGTTGGATCCTGGAAGCCGTCAAGGAGAAGGACCCTGACAAAGCCGAAGCGGCCATGCGCAAACATATGGTCCGGGTCAGAAGATACGCCAAAATAAAAGCTAAAAAAAAATAATGACCGAATATGTGATAACGGCTTAATCCTCAGAGAGGTGATGTGATGAGACTTAAAGACAAGGTGGTAATCGTGACCGGATCAGGGGCCGGGATAGGCAAAAGCATTGCGGAGGTATTTGCCGCCGAGGGCGCCAGAGTAGCAGCAGTATCGCGCAGGGCTGTCAACGGCCAGCCGGTGGTTGACGGAATAAGAAATCGGGGCGGCGATGCCGTCTTTCTCCAGTGCGATGTTTCATCGGAGGCCGATGTCCGGCGCATGATCCGCAGTACGCTTGAGACCTACGGCAAAATCGATACGCTCGTCAACAATGCGGGGGTTAATTTTGTCAAACCCTTCGACCAGACTGAGCCGGCCGACTGGGACCGGGTCGTGAACACGGACCTGAGGGGCACCTACCTCTGCTCGCGACTGGCCATCCTTGAAATGCTCAAAAGCGGCGGCGGATCGATTATCAACATTGCCACCGTTCACACACTGGCATGCCTGCCCGGCGCAGCACCCTACGATGCGGCCAAGTGGGGCATGGTCGGACTGACCAAATCACTGGCCGTTGAGTACGCCGACCGGCATATCCGGGTCAATGCCCTGTCGCCAGGTTTAATCGACACTCAAATCTGGGATGATTTGAAAAAAGCCGCTCCGGATGTCGACCAATGCCTTGACTACTGGAAAGCCAATATTCCGATGGGGCGCGTCGGAAGGCCGGAGGAAATCGCCTATGCCGCGGTGTTTCTGGCAAGCGACGAAGCCAGCTACATTACCGGATCCAATCTTTTGGTTGACGGCGGCATGACCAGCCAGCTGGTCAGCAGGCAGCCGTTTGAGGCCGAAGCCCTCGCCGGCGGAGATCGGTAGTCCACAACCCGTATCGAGCGCTAAAACTCGATCGGAACCCGACTGTATGAGGAGACAATGAGTAAAGATCCGATCATCAGCGCCTCGAAAATCACCAAGCGGTTCCCCGGCACCCTGGCCCTGGACCAGGTCGATTTCGATGTCAAGCCGGGTGAAATACATGCCCTCTGCGGTGAGAACGGCGCCGGCAAGTCCACCTTAATGCTCATCCTGGCAGGAGTTTATCAGCCCGACGACGGCGAAATAAATATCGACGGGCAATCCGTAGTGCTTGCCAATCCCCAGCAGGCCCATCAGCTGGGAATCAGCAGCGTTTTCCAGGAGCTCGCTCTGATCCCCAACATGAGCGTCGCTGAAAACGTGTTCACCAATAACCAGCCCGCGAACCGATTGGGCCTGATCCGTTTTGACGATATGTGCCGCCAGACCCGTCAAGCGCTGGCCTCATTCGGACTCGATCTGGATCCCCAGGCTCCGCTGGCTGACTACAGTGTCGCCATCCAGCAGATTGTGGAAATTGCGCGCGCAATTCAACGCAAGGCTCGGGTATTGATTCTTGACGAACCGACCTCCTCCCTCGGCGAAGGCGAAACCCGGCAGTTGCTTGAAATTTTACGACAGCTGCGGCACAGCGGCATGGGGATTATCTATGTCAGCCATAAACTGGCTGAGATATTTGCGATCTCGGACCGCATCACCGTGCTCAAGGACGGCACTCAGGTCGATACCGTGATAACCGCCGAGTCCTCCCAGGATAAAATTATTAAGATGATGGTCGGACGCGAACTGGACCATCTGTTTCCCAAACGCCAAGACCATCGCGACGCGCCGGCCCTGGAGCTCAAAGATCTATGCGGGGAAGGCTATTCAGACATATCGATGACCGCCTATGGTGGGGAAATCTTAGGAATATACGGGCTGATCGGTTCGGGCCGAACCGAACTGGCACGCAGCATCTTCGGTATTAATCCCCTGAATAGCGGCGAGATCTGGATGGGAGGCAGACCGGTTAAAACCGCCGGCCGACCCCGCCGGGCAATCGATCAGGGGATTGTCTACATTACCGAGGATCGCAAGGAAGACGGCTTGTTCCTCGCGATGAGCATCCGGGAAAATACATCAGCGGCCTGTTTAAAAGAATTAAGCGGCGCTGTCTTCATGAATTCTGAGGAAGAGAATACATTGGCCCTGAACCTAATTGAACGTCTGCGGATCAAAACCTTCGGCACCCAGCAGGAAGTGGGCGGACTGAGCGGCGGGAACCAGCAGAAGGTACTATTTGCCAAATGGATCGCGCTTAAACCCAAAGTCGTGATTGCAGATGAACCGACGCGCGGGGTTGACGTTGGGGCCAAGGCTGAGGTCCACGATTTGCTGCGCAGGTTGGCCAATGACGGGGCAGCGGTAATCATGATCAGCTCCGAGTTGCCCGAAATTATCGGCATGAGCGACCGGATTGCGATTATGCGAGAAGGCCGATTGCTGGACGTAATAGACTACCGCCAGGCGACCGAGGAAAGGGTTGGATCCATCGCACTTGGAACACAAAGAGCTCAAGCATAACGGAGGACAGACGGTTTTATGAACCAAGAAATTTGCAGCAAAACAGATGTCACAGAGGCGGTGGTAAGCTTGGAGTCGATCCAAACGGGCAGACGGGTTGGCGAAAGAGGCTATCTGTCACAGCTTGTTAAAAAGATACTGCGTGTGCGCGAAACCGCCATGGTATTGTTGATTCTGGCAACGATGTTCATCATGAGCCTATTCTCTCCGTACTTTTTCAGTCTAACGAATTTCGCCGCCATTGCACGGGGGTTTTCCATGGAGGGGTTGGTGGTGATCGGAATGTCACTGCTGCTGGTGGCCGGCAAATTTGATCTTTCGGTTGGCTCAGTCATGGCCCTTTCAGGAATCGTCTCGGCCTGGTTGATGGTCAAGGTCGGACTGCCAATGACGGTATCGGCGGCCGGCGGCCTGCTGGCCGGGATTCTAACAGGTTTGGTCAACGGGCTGGTGGTCACCAGACTCAGGGTCAATCCGCTGATTGCCACCCTGGGCATGATGTCGATAGCGAGGGGGATGGCTCTGGGCTTTACGGAAGGAAGACCGGTCATCAATGTCCCCATGGAATATGCCTGGCTGGGACAAGGCAGTCTGGCCGGAGTTCCAGTGCCCTTCCTGATAATGCTGATCGTGGTCCTGATTGTCGATATTCTGCTGAGACGCGGTCGTCTGCTGCGCCAGCTGTATTATATCGGCGGCAATGAAAAGGCGGCCAAGCTGACGGGCATCAACGTCGACCGGGTCGTTCTATTCACGTTTGCCGCCTCCGGCTTTTTTGCCGCCATGGGCGGCATCATCTCAATGGCCCGGTTGCAGAGCGGCGTACCCACAGCTTTTGTGGGTGTCGAGCTGCGGGTTATCGCTGCCTGCGTCATCGGCGGCATGAGTTTGTCAGGTGGTGAAGGCACCATCGTCGGAGCATTGCTGGGCTTGATCTTTATGGCCCTCGTGGCGAATGCAATGACCCTGTTCGGTGTTTCCATCTACTGGGAAGGAGTTGTGACCGGCAGTATTTTGGTTGTGGCGGTGAGCCTGGACATGATTTCGCGGCGACGACTTCGCCACAAAAATTAGAATAGCAGTAAGAGTCGAGAGGTTTTGCCGCCGACCGGCTGCGGATTATGGGCTGTCGGCCGGCAGATGTCTCATCTTAATCTAAGAATGGCAGCGGCAGTAATAAAAACAAAACGGAAAGGAGAATGGTGGTTATGGCTAACAAGACGGAAAAAAGGGGAAGTTCAATTTCACGCCGGGATTTTTTGGGCTACTCGACAGCCGCTCTCGGAGCTGCGGGGCTTGGCATGGCTTTCGGCTCTAAAAAAGCGCAGGCCGCCCAAGGTGACGAAACCTACGTGTGGCTTTGCGCAGTTACGGCAATCGCTTTCTGGATCGACGGTCGCATGGGGCTGGAAGGTGCCGGAAAGTCGCTGGGCGTCAAAACAAAGTTTTTGGGGCCGGTTGAGTACGATGCCGCCCAGCAGGTCAAGATTATGGATGAGTTGATCGTAACCAAACCGGCCGGCATTATGATCTTTCCGGCCGATCAGCATGCTTTGATTGATCCGATGAAACGTGCCATGGACAGAGGCATTCCGGTTGTTTGTGTCAATTCAGATGTCGCAGATCCTTCCGCGCGCTACGGTTTCATCGGTCCTGATAATCGCGGTGTCGGCCGAACCGGAGGAGAAATCGCCGCCAAGCTGCTCAACGGCAAAGGCAAGGTGGCAATCATGACGGTGCCGGGCATCGAGGTACATGAGAGCCGGACCGCCGGCTACAAAGATGCTCTTGCCAAATATCCAGGGATCAAAATCGTCGATATCGTCAACGACAAGTCCGATCCGGCATATGGCGTGACAGTCGCAACCGGGCTGGTCCAGTCCAATCCCAACCTGGATATGATCATCGGCACGGATGCAACAGCCGGCTCGGCCATCGCACGGGCCCTCAAGGAAATGGGCAAGGCAGGCAAAATCAAGGTTGTCGCAATGGATCGGGATGACGACATGCTCCCCTATGTCAAGGATGGCACCATATCGGCAACCCTGGCTCAGAAAAGTACCCTGGAGGAGTGGACGGCGACCCACTATCTCTATTGGCTCAACCACAATTCGGTTCCCGCCTTCAAGGATTGGAGAGCCGTTAACGCTCCCCAGATCCCGGCCTATACGGATGTCGGCGTCACCATCGTCACGAAGGAAAATGTTGACTACTACTTCCACAAATAAGGTCTGATACGCCTCAGGAGATCGATCCCGGGAGCGGCCAAAAGTCCGCTCCCGGTAGGCCGCCTCATATTTCCATCGGCCTGCATCGCCTCTGTCAGCGACAAGGAGGATCCATGAGTTCAGAAGAGACGAAAAACCCTTACCATCCGATGACATTGTTCAACTTGACGGGTCAAAATGCACTGGTGATCGGCCTCGGCGGTTTGGGGGCTGAAGCGGCCCTTGGGCTTGCAGGTGCCGGGGCCTTCGTGGCCGCGGCCGACATCGACCTCGCACGGACAGAAGACGTTGCGGATCGAATTCGCCGGACCGGCGGCAATTGCCAGGCTTACCATGTGGACGTCTGCAGCAAAGAATCGGTGGCGGGTTTGATCGATGCCGTTGCCTCTGCAAAGGGGGCGATTCGCACGGCCGTTATTGCTTCGGGAATCACCCGACGCGGGCTTCCTGAAGATTTCAATGAATCTGACTGGGATCAGGTTATAGCCGTCAACCTCAAAGGATGCTTCCTGTGCTGCCAGGCAGTCGGCCGTCACATGTTGACCGGCGGCGGCGGATCTATTATCAACTTTTCTTCTATCGCCGGCCAGGTCGGCTTGAAGGATTCTCCGGCTTATGCGGCCTCAAAAGGCGGCGTCGACCAGTTGACCCGCACGCTCGCCATTCAATGGGCGGACAGAGGCGTCCGGGTCAACGCGATTGCGCCGTCATTTTTCGAAACGCCGATGGTTACCCGCAACAGCAGCCCGGAGTTGGAGGCTATGTTCAAAAAACGGCTTGAATTGGTTCCCATGCACCGTATGGGCAAGCCTTGGGAGCTGGTCGCGGCCATTGTCTTTTTGGCATCGCCGGGCGCCGGCATGGTCACCGGTGCCATCCTGCCGATTGACGGGGGATACCTCGCGCAGTGAATACGCAATAAGGAATTAGGAGGAAAGCCATGGGACCTTCCCCGAATTGATCGCCGTTTGATGATCCGCACTCGTCAGGATCCGGGGCTTTCGGCACTGGAGCGATTATCCGCCGCTGCAGGCTGCCCCTGCCGCGCTTATTTTACCCTGAATTAAATCTGGAGAAGCGGTTTCAATTTCAACCTTCCGTGCAATCTACCGTGAAAATCTTGCCCATTTACCTGAATTCAGTTATAATATTGTTGGATCGATAAAGCGTCTTACATACGGCTGATTATCTCACAACGCTTCAAACCCGCACCCAGATTCCTGTGGCCGGCGGTTTGATAGCAGGGGAGGCAACCATGGGAAAATACATTGGTTATTTACTGATTATTCTGGTCATTTTATTCGCTCTTGAATATTTTCAGATCGTAGACATACCCTATTTCGATCTTCCTGATTTACAAACTAAAGGGGAGGCAATTAAATTACAATCGGAAACGAACATGAAATATCGCTTTGGTGAGTGAAAACTTATTCTTTAATTCGTTATTCGACAATTGTCATTCGCCATTTTCATATTCCCTGATCACCCTCGCCAGACGGTTTACGCCCTCCTCCAACTGCGATAATTCATAGTAGGAGAAACTCAATCGGGCGTAATTTTTCAGACCTTCCTGCCCGGAAAATTTTGCACCCGGCAAAAAGCCGACGTTTTGTTCAAAGGCGGCGGCCAGCAGTTGATGGGTGTCGACACTCTCGGCAAATTCCAGCCAGACGAAAAACCCGCCGTCCGGATCAACGAAACGCACCGACTTCGGCAGCTGATTTTTGAGCGCCTTGATCAGAGCCGTTTTACGCCGGCTGTAAACGCTCTTTAAGTGGGCCAGCTGGTTTTCCAGCAGCCTCAGTTCGATGGCGCTGCGCATCACGGCGGATGTAAAAGGGTTCAGCCCGCCGCCGCTGTCGAGCAGTCCGCAGCCGGTAAAGCGTTTCAGCAATGCGGCCGCGCCCTGAATCCACCCCAGGCGCAGACCCGGGGCCATGATTTTCGAAAATGAGCCCAAAGAGAGTACGGATCCGTTTTCGATCCAGCCCGCCAAGGGCGGCGGCGGAGTCGCTGTGTAGGCCAGCAGGTGATAAACTTCGTCGGCCACGATTAAAAAATCATGCTTGCGGCTCAATTCGATCAGCCGGCGGCGCCGGTCGGCCGCCAGCGTGACGCTGGAGGGGTTGTGGAAGGTCGGAATCGTGTACAAAAACACAGGGGTTTTTTGGGCCAGTTTGCGCTCAAGCTCTGCTATAATGATGCCCTGATCATCCATCGGCAGACTGACAAGGTTCAATTCATGATCGGCAAAAATGCGCAGGGCCAGAAAATAACTCGGCTCCTCAACGAAAATGGTATCGCCGGGCCGGGCGAGAAGCGTGCAGATCAGATCCAGCCCCTGGGATGCGCCCCCGGTGATGAAGAGGTCATCAAATTTTACCTGGATGTCATAATGCGCGCTGAGAAATTTAGCCAGCGTCTGCCGAAAAAAGCCGTCTCCCTGCTCGGCCCCATAGGCCAGAAAAGAGGTATCGCTGCCGCCCAGCCGGTGCTCGGCGGCTTTGCGCAACGGCGCCAGGGGCAGCAAACCCGGGCTGGGCTGGCCGACCCCGAAATCGATCATTTCCGGCGGTATATTTAACTGCTCGGTTTGGATGTGATCCACGATAGTCTCTCCGTTCTTTTAATACTTTAATTTTACACGTAATCTAACCAGAAATGAAAAAGCTTGAACATCGGCCGTCATCCGAAGCGATATTTAGTGATAAAAATTCAGGTAATAATTTGATGGTGCTCAAACAGGCAAAAGCGGCTCAGCGCAAAACTTAATGCGCAGCATAAAGTAATTAATCCGCCGCAGCTCGGATATAAAACCATACTATAGTTTTCAAAGCGCAATTCACCACCCTGAAACTGCTATTTTGCAGGGCGGATTAATTAGCTAGTATCACCGGATAGTATCCCAGACAAGGATAATGTGTTTACAAAAAAACCTGGTTTCAAAATTTTCCTTGACAAAATTTTTGTGTTCGATAGGATAGAACAAAAATTGCCGTTAACGGAAATTAATGACTGACACATTTGGAAAAACATTACGAAGCTTCAGGCTGAAGGCCGACGTCGGGCTCAGAGAACTGGGCCGTCTGATCAACAAATCCCCGGGTTATCTGAGTGATATGGAACTGGACAACGTGCCGCCGCCGTCCGAAGACGTCATTTTGAAAATTGCAGCGGCCTTGGGTGTCAACAAAAAGGCGCTGCTGACGGCCGCCAGCAAGATGGACCCGGAACTGTCCAGCTACGTTGTGCATGAACCGGAAGCAGCCGATTTTTTGAGGATGGCCAAAGAAAAGGAGTTTGACAGGGAGGACTGGGACAAACTCTCCCAACTGGCTGAACTTGCTAATTTAGGTAAAGCGAAAAAGGATTCGGAATGATCGTCCCCTGGATGCCGAAAAAAAGGATTGCCGCGGCGGCGGCCGGTGTGATCGAAATTTACCAGTCAAGAAATAAGCAGCCTGTGACCCCGCCGGTTCCCGTTGAAGACATCATTGAAAAAGGCCTGGATTTGCGTCTAAGCTATTCCGATCTCAAGCGAAAGTTGAATTTGGACGACGTTCTCGGGGCCACCTACGTCAACCGCAAATTGATCTGCGTCGATGAGAGCCTGCTGCGGGACCGCTTCGAGGGAAGGCTTTGTTTTACCTTTGCCCATGAGGCCGGTCATTGGGTCCTGCACCGTGAACACATCCACCGGGCCTGCCGGCAAGGAGCGGCGGAAAGCTTCATTTTTTGCCGGATTAAAGATGCGAAACAAAAAATTGAATGGCAGGCGGATTATTTCGCCGCCTGCCTGCTGATGCCCGAGCCCGCGGTTAAACGGGCGTTTGGTCAATGCTATGGTTCCGACCCCTTGAGGCTTTACAATGTTAAAAGCGCTTTTAGCGGACCCATCTGCTTTGACCCCTGCGTTGAAAATTGGCCCCAAATTGCCGGCAGGGTAAAAGAAATCGGCGCCTTTTCCAATGTTTCCAATCAGGCCATGATCATCAGGCTGCAGGATCTGGGACTGGTGAAAAATGAAACCGGATGCCGGATGTCCTGGAGCGCTTCTTTTGCCGGATCTTGAATGATTTGTAATATTTTTTTGCCCTAACTGTTCGTTATCATCGAACATACAGGTTTCACCGCAAAGTCGCGAAGAGCGCAAAGAGATCTATTCTTTTCATTAGCCTTTGAAAGGACCCGCTGGAACGGGATAAGCGCAAAGGCAAATGAAAAACACTCAGTCTGTGATAGAAAATATATCGTCAATTACTAAATATAAATACCTTGTGAACGTTGCGCGTGCTGTGGAGAAAGAATGACTAAGTGGAAAGACCGCGGTTGGTGGGTGTCGGTGGAGATCGACCGCAAACCTTCCGCACGGAAAAATGAAAACCGGGCGCTGGCGCTGCTCGACGCCGCGGCAGAGCGCTATGATTTGCGTTTTGAAAGCGGTAAAACCGTTGCCCGAGGAATATTCACCCGGGGGGCCGACATGCTGGGACTGGCACGCCTGCTGGAGTTGACCAACCGCTGGACGGGCGCGACTGTTTATGCGAACGGAAACCGGTTGGGCACCGGCGATGTTCACCAAGTTGCCAACCTGTTAAAGTGCGCGGCGAATTGGGCCGGGTGCCGGTCCGGGGGGATGGAACAGCGCCTGGCATATCTGGGATGCCACTTGGAACAGATCGGTTTGATGAATTATTCGCTGGCATCCTTAAAGAGGGGCGACCGCTATTGGTTTTCCTATCTTAAATCAGAAATGGGGGCCAACCCGCCGATCACCCTGGACAAACAGGCGCTGGCAAAGACAATGGAAAATTCGCAACGGTGGTGCCCTCTATTCCCCGCTAAAACACAAGCCATCATCGGCAAGCTGCCGTCAACGGTAAATTTGAGGCCCGACAATCATTGCCTGTTTTGGGTCGCTACCCGGCAAAAAGTCCACAGCCGCTGGCTTGGCCGCTTTCCACCGGTGGTGCCCTATTCCGAGGAAAAATATCGAAGTTGGATCAAACTTATATTGAAGGATTCAAATGTTAAATAAAGTTAAAAAGGCTTGGTGTTTGATTAACCGTATCAAAAAAGAATTTTAATATGGACGAAATCGAGCTTTGCATCTTGGCAAATTACCCGATTCTGTATGTGGTCAGCCCTGAAGAGATGCGTTTTGTAGAAGAACTCGAACGCATCTGCCGGCGGAATCGGCGCAGACTCTGGGCCCACACGATCAGCACGGGCCTCTACCGGATTGACATCGCCCGCCGGAATGAACCCTGGCGGAGAAGAGCGACCGGCGAGGTCCAGGATCAGTTCAAGGATCCGATCGCGCTGCTGGAGTACTTGAAACTGTGCAATTCCGATGAAGGTATTTTCCTGCTGATGGATTTTGACGCCGTGATCAAAGACCCCCTGGTGCAGCGGCTTTTAAAGGACGTCGCCCGCCGTTTTAAGGCGAGCCGCAACAGCATCGTGATCCTGTCGCCGATTCGGGACCTGCCGCGCACGCTTGAACACGAGATCTACCTGTTGGATTTTGATCTGCCGTCAAAAAACAGCCTGTCCGCAACCCTTGAATCCGTCTTAAGCACCCTGGCCCAGCGGGGTGTTACCATTGAGCTGAACCAGAACGATCGGGAGCAGCTGATCATCGCCGGCCAGGGATTGGCCATGGATGAATTTGAAAACTGCCTGGCAAGAGCGGTGGTCAAAAGCAAAGGAATTCTTGATGCGGCGATGATAGATGAAATCGTTGCCAGCAAGAAACAGATCATTAAAAAAACCGGGATCCTTGAATTTTTCGATGCCCGGGAGACAATGGATCAGGTGGGCGGACTTGAAAATGTAAAGTCGTGGTTATCCAAGCGGCAGCAGGCCTTCACCGAAAAAGCCACCGACTACGGCCTGCCCCATCCCAAGGGGATTTTGCTGCTGGGCATCCAGGGATGCGGCAAAAGCCTGACCGCCAAGGCCTGCGCCGCCCTTTGGAAGTTTCCGCTGCTGCGCCTTGACACGGGCAAATTGTTTTCAAGCCAGGTGGGAAGTTCGGAACAAAACACCCGCCGGGCCATCCGGACGGCTGAGGCCCTGGCTCCCTGTATCCTATGGATTGATGAAATCGAAAAATCCCTGGCCGGGGTCGGCAGTTCATCGAATTCGGATGCCGGAACCGCCGCCCGGGTTTTCGCTTCCATCGCCACCTGGCTGCAGGAAAAAACAGCCTCGGTTTTTGTTTTTGCGACCGCCAACACCGTCAGCTGCCTGCCTCCCGAACTGATCCGCAAGGGGCGCTGGGACGAAATCTTTTTTCTCGATTTGCCGGGATTGGGTGAACGCCGATCCATTATCAGCATCCACCTGAAAAAAAGAAGGCGCTGCCCGCAGGATTTCGACCTGCCGCTTCTGGCCGAAAAATGCGAGGGGTTTTCCGGGGCCGAAATCGAACAGGCCATTATCGACGGACTTTACGACGCTTTTGACGACGGCCGCCCCCTGAGCACCGATGACATTCTGCGAAGCTTCCGCAACACCGTACCGCTTTCAATCACGATGCAGGAAAATGTGCAGGCCCTCAGGACTTGGGCCCGAACCCGGGCCAGATTGGCATCCAACGACAAACTGGAAGACGAACGGAGGCAATGGCGCAGTGGCAGTATCCGAACGGTTTGAATGGATCACGATCCCTCAGCTTGCGAATCCCGATCCGGGCAGCATACCCAATCAGGCCGCCTCACCCGCCCGGGTCTGTCCCGGATGCGGATGGCTGGACAGCATCGAGCGCTTTGAACGCCTGTCCGGTGCGTCCGGCGTCAGAGAGTGCTGGCGGTGCGGGATGCACTGGGATTTGGCCCTCGAGATCAATCTTTTTTTAAAAAATGAAGGCATCCAGCTGCCGCAGCCTCACCTGGCACGCGGTTGCGGCACTGTCAAACGGTTTTACCGGGCGCAAGGAAATCGCCCGGACCTGTATGACCTCCACCTGCGTGCTCAACAGTTGAACCTGCAGAAGGGATTTGATCGTCTGATGTGTCTGAGTACCGTTTTTAATATCGAACAGTTGGAGCATCAAATTAATACAGCCCTGACCGTTTTAAAAAAAATGCGCGGACGGGCCCTGCTGGCCGATGAAGTCGGGTTGGGCAAAACCATCGAAGCCGGAATTATAATCAAGGAACTTTTAATCCGGCGGCTGATAGAGCATGTTCTGGTGATCGTGCCCGCCGGTCTTTGCCGGCAGTGGCATTCCGAGTTGCGGCTGAAGTTTAATGAAAATTTCGGTCTATTTACGAAAAGCGAGCCGGCAGAAGATGAACACCGTCTGATTGTATCCTACGATCTGGCCAAACGGCGCCCGTGCCTATTGGACCGGTCCTGGGATATGCTGGTTTTAGATGAAGTCCACCGTCTGAAAAACCGCGGCACGGCCCTGTATAAATTTGTAAAAAAAATTAAGCGCCGCTACATTCTGGCGCTTTCAGCCACACCGGTTCAAAACACGCTGGACGAACTTTATTCCATTATCGACCTGATTCAGCCCGGCAGACTTGGGACCATTCGAACGTTCAAGCGCAGGTTTGTCTCGCAAAGCAATCCTCGGGAGATCGTGCGCGGAACAGAAGGCGACTTAAAAGAGGCTTTAAGGGGGGTTATGATCCGCAATCGCCGGGATGCCTGCAAAGTGAAATTTCCCCGCCGGCGCGTCGGAATTTACCGCATCGATCCTTCGGTGGGAGAAAAGCAGTTGTATGCAGCCGTATCCGACTATGTCCATAAGGAATACAAAAATGAATTTCGGCGCACGACGGGTATGACCACCCATATGCTCAGCCTGATTATTTTGCAAAGAGAGTTGATGTCGACCCCTCAAGCCGCTCGCCGGACCTTAATAAGAATTGCGCAGCGGCCCCATTATTCCGAAACCACGGTATCACGCCTGTTGAGCTTCGCAAAGTTGGCCGAGGACATACGAATACCGGCTAAAGTTCAGGCTTTGGGCCATATATTGTCGCGCTTTAAAGGGCAGCGGTTTGTGATTTTTTCGGAGTTTTTGACCAGTGTGGATTGCTTGAGGCAATTTATATCCAATATGGACCTGCCCGTTTTCAGTCTGACCGGCAAAGTCGATTTTAAGCTGCGATCTGAAACCCTAGATCAATTCAGCCGCACGGACTGCGCCGTGCTGATTTCAACCGAAGCCGGCGGCGTCGGCCTAAACCTGCAGTGCTGCCATCATATGGTCAATTTTGACCTGCCATGGAATCCGCAGCGCATCGAGCAGCGTATCGGCAGAATTGACCGTTTCGGCCAGCCAAGCGGCGAGGTCTTCATCTTCAACCTGGTTAGCCGCAATACCATTGAAGAATATGTGGTGGACATTCTGGCAAAGAAGCTGCGAATGTTTGAAGTCGTGATGGGTGAGGTCAATCAGATCCTGGGGCACATGCCGGCCGGCCTTTCGTTTGAACAGCGCATCGCCAGTGTATTGCTGGCCCAAGGGTCGCGCCGGAATTTAGAGATCGCCTTCGGCCGACTGTCCGAAGATATCGACACGGCCCGCTCCCGCTACGATCGGATTCAGCGCTTCAATTCCCTTGTCGACCGGATTGCGGCCCAAGCATGAAAGCGCTGTTTCAGGAAATCTTTGAGCGGCTAGGCGCACAGGTTGCGGATTTATCGCCAGCCGAACTGCTGGTAAAAGTTTCCCCGAATTCAGCGGCCGGCAGACTGCTCGAAGCGCCGTCGGATCACATTCTATCATTTTCATCGGAAAATATGAACCCCGCGGCCACCGCCGTCACGCCGGGCTCGAAATTGCTGGAAACCGCGACGCGGGAACTGGCGCAGACCGGTGCCGTGCGGCACGGCGTACTGCCGCAGCGAGTTCCGAATGACAGAAAGACTTTGAAAAACAGGTACGTGAAATTGGGGGGCGCGAATAAAAACTTTTCATGCCGGCGCGGGTGGCAAGCCCTTGTGCGGATCTGGCTGAAAATAAAACTTGCCGGCGACGAGGTCGTCGAGATGCTTACAGGCATCGAGATTCCGGCGAACATGCAACCTCGTCTGATCCAAACAACCGCTGCCACGGGCAATGATGTCCAATGGGTGGCCAAGCCCCCGCTTAGATTTAACCATTTGAAAGCATACATCGAGGCCGGCGTTCGCTGGGCTGAAAAACTGGCCCTTGCCGAAGCCGAAAACCTGCAGAGGAAAAATTTTGAAACCCTTTATCCAACGATTGAAAGGCTGCGCATCTACTATCAGCATCTCACCGAAGATGCGGCCGGCAATGACCCCGATAAAACGGCCGCCCTAAATGCCGAATACCGGCGACGCATACGGGAGGAAATTCAATATGCCCGCGTAAACGCCAAACTGGATATTATTGCACTCGAAACGATTGCTGCGCCGGTTCAAAATCTGAGTTGGCTGATGGAACGCGGCGGCATTTTATATGAAGAAACCGCCGTGGTGAACCTTTACGACGGCACCCTGGCAGCACCTGCTCGCTGCAGCATCGGTGGATGCGGGACATGCCTCTTTGGAATGGCGGCTTCAAATGTGCCGGTTTGCAAGGCAAGAATCACAAAGCAGAAGGGAGGTGTCATACATGTCGAATAATGAATTCACACACGAAGTTATTTTAGGCCGGCCGGAGCTTCCGGGTGCAGGGGTCCAGGAACTTGTAATCGAGCGGGATGGCAGCATTCTGGTGCCCTGGATCTCGCCGGCAGCCTCGGAACTGATCATGGCTGTTTGGCAGGCGTTCAGCAGTGAACCGTTTCCGATAAAGCCGGTTTCCGGCAACTTATATTGCGGATAAGGAGGTATTAGCATGTCAATGACCGTACAAATCGCCATGCAAGGCATCACTGATTTGGAGGTTTTAATCACCGCCCTGCACGCCATGGGCATAAAATCCGTAGGTTCCAACAACAAACAAAACAAAAGAAAAAGCAATATTCTGGCCTGGGCGGAGATTCATGGGCAGCGGGTTCAATTCAGGCGGCATAAAAATGGGCACATCGACATGGTGGGGGATTCCGATTGGCGCATCATCAAAGACGAAAAGTTTCGGCAGAAACTCAGGCAGCAGTACAGCCTCGAGACCGTTAAGAAAAAGGTCGTTGAACTGCACTATCGGATTGCCTCGGTTGAAAAACTTGAAGACGGGGCCATAAAACTGGTTGCCAGAGCCTGGAGGTAAAACCTGTGGACCGGAAAGAAATTCATTTTGTAGTCGATCGCGACGGCACCATTCAATCAACCATTACCGGGGTCAAAGGATCCGCCTGTAGCAGCATTGCGGCCGAAATTGAAAAACTCGGCCGGGTCGTCAGGCAGGAGCGGACCCAGGCGTTCTACGAATGCTGCGATAAGGCTAAAAATTTGCTGAACCTCGACCGGCGCAAAAGCGATTCAGCGGATTTTTAAACGTATAGGGTCTGGTTTCAGGGATTGACCAGATGAACATCGAATCGGAAAAGAAATCCCCTCTAACTCCCCTTTAAAAAAAGGGGAGGATGACAATTTTTTGGATCCTAAAACAGTTCATAGAACTTGCCGTCAATGATTAGGGTTGTGGGAGCGGTTTTCAACCGCGATTAAATCGATAGGGCCAACATCCATCATCGTGGTTGAAAACCACTCCCACCCGGCATTAACTTCAACCTAATAATGACCCCGGTTTTCATTAAATGATAT
>CAYTBC010000051.1:0-25429 GCA_964435765.1 uncultured Desulfosarcina sp. | reverse complement strand
CGACATTCGATATTCAGGATTCGTTATTCGATATTCGCTTTTTTTTAGAGTTTCTTCTACGATCAGACTGGACGCTCGCGGCCAGAGGCGTCGCTGAACTCTGAATCTTTCTTATTTACCAAACATCATCTGAATATGCTTTTTGCGTGAGTGGCGTCGGAACCAAACCCCCAGCCCGAATATGATCACCAGGATCGGAAGACCGGCGACATTGAAAGTTTTGACAAATGTTTTGGTGCCGGGCTGGGTGTCTTCCAGGGGATTGAACTGCTGCTCTTTGCCGCGCATGACGGCAATGTCTTCGCGGCCGTTCAGATAATCGATAATGTTCAATACCAGGGTGGTGTTGGACCCCCGGCCGCCGGCATCCAGCACGTTGTTCTTCAGCATGTCGGCGGAGGCCATCACAAAAATTTTTCCGGGTTGGCCCACGGGCAGAAACTGTCCCTTGCGTTCGATCCGGGATAGATCGATTTCCGGTTTTTCTTCTGCCGCCTGCGGTTTGGTTGTTTGCCCGCCGTCTTTTTCGCCGGATTCTTTTTCGCTTTTGACCTCTCTGACCGGTATGGTTTTGTCGGCAAAGTAGCTTGAGAAAGCACCCTCGATCATATACGCCAGCGGGTAGCTCTGCATGTTCTCGGTTGACGCCGGCGGTTTGATAAACATCGGATTGAGATTGATGCGATCGCGCATGAGCCAGGATTTTTCCGAAGACGCAAACAGTTTGTAGGTTTTTAATTTTTCGGCACTGATGCGGTCGGCAATCAGCTCAAGGGGTGAGATCTTTAATGCCACCAGCGCCTTGATATTTTTCATGAAATCCAAGTCATGATTGATAAAGCGGTTTTTGATCAAGGGGGCATAATAAATACTGCGTTCACCACCGCCATATTGAGCCGGCATCTCCTGCTGAAAACAGTTTTCGTCCAGAACATAAGACTGCTGGATGCGAATGCCATAATGTGCCAGAAGTTTTTCAAGTCCGGTATCCAGCGGGACAAAGACGGGTTGCTGCCCCAGACTCATACCCTGTTGCCCGCCGGGCACGATTTCGTTAAAGCGGTCTAGTATCAAGGCCAAGCTTTTGCCCTGCATCAGAAACTGGTCGATTTGGAACAGCTCGTAATCGGAAAATTTTTCAGTCGGTCGGGCAATTATCAGGCAATTCAGGCTTTCGGGAATGTCCTGGTCTTTGAGCGCAACATTTTTGATGGTGTAATTCTGCGAGATCAGGGTTCGGAAATTGGTGGCAGCGTCCAGGGTTCGGGGTCGGCCGGGGGCATTGGGAGGCGCCTCGGTCAGTTCCAGGGAGCCGTGATCGGCCAAATACCCGATTTCTTCGTTGATGTTGATCAGCCGATCGATGTTGTCGTTGATAATCCCTTCCATTTCCGCCATTTCGGTCAGCTTGTACTGGGTCCCGATCAAAGGCAGGCGGATTACCTGCAGCAGGGGAATGGTCAGGGATTTCTTCCCATATTCCATGACCAGGCCGATGGCGCCTTTGCCGGCCGGGACCTTGCCGTTGCCCAACTCCGGCCAGGAAAGGGTCATGATGTTGTACTCGGTGGACAGGGCCTGCAGGTTTTGATCCTGCGGTGGATTTATAAATTCGTAGTGCAGTTTGTTATAATTTTTTTGATTCAGTTCTTTAACAATGTCCTCCATTTCGCTGGGAATGGAGGCAAGATTGCGCACGCCTATGTGGGGCGCGACCGCCTCCAGGGAGGAGGACAAAAAAAGTTTGATGTTGATTTTATCGGGCAGGCTCAGCAGTGCGCTGATTTTGTTGTTCATTTTTTGAATGGTGGTGGTCAACTTGTATTCCAGGCCTTCGCCGGAGGTAATCGTTGGAATGCGTTCAATCAAATCGCCGTGGATCATAACCAGGCCCATGTAAACCCGCTGAAACTTAACTTCGTCTTTTTCGACAACCTGGATCTGGATGGGGTGGATGCCATAGTTGTTGGCCAGTTCTTGGTTCTTACGGGTTGCATCTGAAATTTCGCCTTCATCGGCGCTGACATCATAAAAGCGGTAATTAAAAAACTTGTTGGCGTAAATTGCATATTCCTGAAAAAGATCCTGGAGATAGCGTTCGGTGTTGTTGTAGGGCGCCGGAAGGTTTTTGGTAAAAAATACTTCGATGGTCAGCGGTTCGGAGAGGGTCTCGACGACCTTCTTACTGGCTTCGGAAATCGAGTAGACTTTGTTGGCCGTCAGATCCATTCTGTAAAAGAGTGTAATTCCGGCAACGTTAACCAGCACGACGATCACCAAATAAATGCAAAATTTCAGATATCGGCCAGATTTTTTCTTACCGACCATGGTGCGCTCCTTGTTGGGGTGTTAATCGAGTTTGTTAATTTTTAATATTTTTCCTGCAGAGCCAGATAGCCTGCATACAGACTGATAAAGCCAACGCTTAAAAAATAGACAATATCCCGGGAATCAATAATTCCTTTGGAGATGTTTTGAAAATGAAAGTCCGCACCCAGATAGGACATAACCCCCAGCAGGGATCGCGGCAGGAAAAAAAGCATTTTGTCGATCAGCGTCAAACTGAAGCAAATCGCCATGCCGGTAATAAACGCGATGATCTGATTCCGAGTCAGGGTGGAGGCAAATAGTCCGATCCCGCAGAAAGAGGCGCCCAGCAGGATGGCGCCGATGTAGCCGCCGATCACCGGCCCCCAGTCGAGCTGACCCAGAAACGACACCGTGATCGGGTAGGCCAGCGTCGGGATCAGCAGGGCGACCACAAAGGCAGTCGCTGCCATAAATTTGCCGAGGACAACATCGGTGAATGTCACCGGCATCGTCAGAAGAATCTCATAGGAGCCGATGTTTAATTCTTCGGACACCAGCCGCATGGTGACGGCCGGAATCACAAAGGAAAATATGATCGGCAGCAGTGAAAAAAAGTTTCTCAAACTGGCCTGGCCGAACAGAAAGAAAGTGGTGAAAAAGAACCAGCCCGTCACCAGCAAAAAAATTGCAATCACAATGTAGGCAATGGGAGAAACAAAATAGGATCTAAATTCTTTTTTGAATATTTTAACGGCCTGCCGCATGCTTCACTCTCCGTATTTTACGATTTATGATTGGCTCATGGTCAGTTCACGAAAAATAGTTTCAAGGGTTTGGGTCTTCTGGTGAAATTCCAAAAGAATCCAATCGCTTTGCTTTATCTTGGCATAGATCTCAGCCCGGGGATCGACCGATGCCCGGCAGTCGATCCGCACCTCCAGATATTTGTCCGCCTCTTCGATTCGCGTGACCTTCGAGATTCCTTCAATTTCTGAAAGGGCGGCATCCACGGATTTGAAGTCGGCATTCTGCAGGCTCAGATGGACATACCGCTGATGGCCGGCCGATTCTTTCAGGCTGGCGGTGCTGCCGTCGGCCACGATTTTTCCCCGGTTAATGATCACCACCCGATCGCAGGTGGCTTCGGCCTCGCTCAATATGTGGGTGGAAAGAATGATGGTCTTCTCTTTGCCGATTTGTTTGATGATCTGGCGGATTTCAACGATCTGGTTGGGATCCAGACCCGAGGTGGGTTCATCCAGTATGAGAATTTCAGGGTCGTCCATCATGGCATGGGCCAAACCGACCCGTTGTTTGTAGCCCTTGGAAAGTTCCCCGATCGGTTGGTGCATCACTTCGCTGATGCCGCACAAATCGGCCAACTCCCGGATGCGATCCAGTTTGCGGCTTCCGCTGATGCCGCGGATGTCGGCCACATAATTCAAATAATCGTAAACCAGCATATCCTGATACAGGGGGGCGGATTCGGGCAGGTAGCCCATAATCTTTTTTATTTCCAGCGGATGTTCGTCAATACGGAAGTCTTTCACCTGAATGCTGCCGCTGGTGGGGTGCAAAAACCCCGTGAGCATGCGCAGGGTGGTGGTTTTACCGGCGCCGTTGGGACCCAGCAGGCCGAGGATTTCGCCTTTTGGGATGTTTAAGCTGATTTTCTCAACGGCGCATAAGTCATGGTAGTATTTGGTCAGATTTTCAACCTGGATCATACCCTTCTCCTGCTATGAATTGGGATGGCAATGCCGGAAAACAGTCTTATCTTTTACTCGTCATCGTTTGGATTTCGATAACGCCGCCGACCGCGGCGGCCGATAAAATTTTCAAAACCATTTTATTCATGAATTTATCCTTGTCAAGGTGATGATTTCGAAGTAAGTTTGCTTTTTTGCAGAGGAAATCACACCCTTTGGAGGTGTTCCTTGCAGCCCAAATGCTCTTAACCAACCTGATGAAAGGAGATTATATCAATCATGGGTGCGATGGAAATACTAAGGAAAAAATTAAAAGTAAACCCCTTTCTCATTTTTCTGATTTTGCTGGGCGGTCTGTCGGTTGCCTCTGACTTCCGAATGAACCCGTCGGCGTATGCCAAATCAAGCGGGACTTTTGACGCGCCGAAAAGTTTCAGCGAATTGGCTGAAACGGCGGGTCCGGCCGTTGTTAATATTCGCATTGAAAAAACCATCAAAGGCGGTGGCCCGGTATTCAGGCACTTTCAGCGGGATCCCAGGGGGCAGGAAAGTCCATTTAAAGATTTTTTTGAACGGTTTTTCGGTGATGACACGCAAAGGGAATTCAAACAGCCTAGTGTCGGTTCAGGTTTCATCATCGACAAAGAAGGCTACGTGGTCACCAATAACCACGTGATCGAGGACGCCGATCAGATCCGGGTGAAACTCGGTGATGACAACGAGTTCGACGCCGAGGTTGTCGGGCGTGATCCCAATACCGACCTGGCGCTGCTGAAGGTGAAAGCGGACAAAGATCTGCCTTTCATTAAAATGGGTGATTCGGACAAACTTAAGGTCGGTCAATGGGTTGTGGCCATCGGCAGCCCTTTTGGGCTGGAGCGGACTGTGACAGCCGGAATTGTCAGTGCCAAGGGGCGGGTCATCGGCTCCGGGCCCTACGATGATTTTATCCAGACCGACGCCTCCATCAATCCGGGCAACAGCGGAGGGCCGCTGTTGAACATGGAAGGTGAGGTAATCGGAATCAACACCGCCATTATTGCCAGCGGAACCGGAATCGGATTTGCGATCCCCAGCACGTTGGCCAGCGGCATCATCGCCCAGCTTAAATCGGAAGGCGAGGTCACCCGGGGCTGGCTGGGAGTTGCAATTCAGGATCTCACCACCGAGATGGCGGAGTATTACGGGCTTAAAGACCGCAAAGGGGTATTGGTGGCCGACGTTTTTAAAGGGGACCCTGCCGATAAGGCCGGCATGCATGCCAAAGACATTATTTTATCGGTCAACGATCAGAAAATTGAAACCAGCCGCCAGCTTACGGGCATGATCGCCGGTCTCAAAGTAGGTGAGGTCGCCCATGTCGAAGTTTTCCGCAATGGCAACATCAAAAATTTTGACATTAAACTTGCCAAAAGGGATGACCAGCGGCTGGCTTCACGCAGTACGCCCGAGGAACCCGAGGAGGAGGAAGAACTGGGAATCCGGGTCGCTGATTTAACAGCCGAATTAATCCAGCAATTCAACATCGACGATATGACCGGAGTCGTGGTGATCGGGGTGGCGTCCGGCAGCAAAGGATCCGAGGCCGGTGTTCAGATGGGCGACATCATAAAGGAAATCAATCATCACGTCGTCGAATCCGTAAAAGATTACAAGGCGGAAGTTCAGAACTTGAAAAGCGGTGAAGATGTCAATCTGTTTGTCTGGCGCCGCAACGCCGGCTTCCTGGTGATTAAAATCACGAAGTGATATAATTTTGCGGATCCACCAGGAGATACCATACTTAAATGAGAATCACGAAAACACGAAAGGACCCTGGTTAAACAGGAAAAAAGGTTTAACAGGGCAAGCGAAAACATCAAAAAGAGCTAAAAATTTGTGTTTTCCAAGGTTCGTGTTTTCGTGATAAAATTAAATCCGATCACAACATAATGAATTCGGCTTGATGCGAATTCATTAATCGCTGATCGTCTTGCTCAGGTCCGGAATGGTTTCGGGTTTGCCTCGTTCCATGTAGCGGCTGTCATTGCCCCGGGCCGTCACGTTTTCGTAGACGCCGTCATCGCGTTTGACCAGTTTCGTAAACCCGAGATCACGCAATTCGCTGTTGGTTTTGGGACAGCTGATATTGATGCGGGATATGATTTTGCGGACCCTGCCGGCGCACTGCGGGCACTGTGTGAGCGGTTCGTCACTGATGGACTGCCTAAAATCAAACATCTGTCCAAGAGAGCAGGGTGCGTTGATATGTTCATATTCATAAACAGGCATATTGGATCCTCCGCGAAATAATCCGCCCTAACATAAATGTAACCAAATTATACCAGAGATGATTCAAAATTGAAATCCCTTTTAAGAAGTCGGGACCGCCTCATTTTAACTGGTAAAGAGTTCACAGATAAGAATTCCGCTTTTTAAATTGTGATGACCCGCCCGGGCATCACCGTCGAATGCGCCGTTCAATCAAAGCTATCCTCGAATCATTCTCCCTCAACGAACTAAAGTTTGTTAAAAAACAGCCGATAGCAGGTATGTGCTGTTCGGAGAGGATCGGCTAGCAGTGCTGAATTGAGTCGGCTCCTACAATGAATGCAATCACTTTTTATAAACATTTTAAGTCCTTATTTCGATCAGACTGAAAGGATGGATGTCTGAAATCGAACCGGGAATATCGACGGTCCGGGACCTGTCCGCATGTTATAGGGCTGACCGGGCCGCTGCCGGCGTGGGGCAAAGTCCAATGGAAATCCATATTTTAAGTATTGGACCAACAACCGGGTGAGGAACTGTGCCGGTTTGCATGGCCAGAATTATCCCATAGTTTGATGCGGGGCGCAAATACATGAACGCTATTCAACCGATTGTGCAATCTGAAATTGAGATGCGAATAAAGGAAGCTGAAACGTGTTATTCCATGGGAATGATGGGGGAAGCCGTCACCATCTATGAGCAGATTCTCAGCGGGTTAAAAGGCCAGGACGGTCAAATCCGCGATACGGTTCGATCAAAAATCAATCAATTGAAAAAGGAAATTGAGGTTCAGGACGAAGCGGATAGAAAAGGTTTCACCGCGGAGGACATCTCTATCTTCAAAAAGACGTTGGCCGTTCACGATGATGTTCCCACCCTTCTTGACGGTGCGGCTGCCCTTAAAGAATTGGGTTTAATCGAGGAGGCCATCGCCGAATACGAGAAGCTGCTGGAATTTGACCACTCCAAGTTTGATTATTCCAAGCTGGATTATTCTCTCGTTAAGATCATCTGTGATTTTTTGGCCTGTCTGTTGGAAGTCAAATCACCCCGGAAGGTCGTCAAAGAAGCCTATAAAGTCGTTTACAAACACAATTTAAAAGAAAAAGAAACCGCCGAAATCAAATATTGGCTTGGATTACAGCTGGAAAAGAAAGACCATAACGATCTGGCCTACGAGCTTTATGAAACCGCATCCGAGATCGACCCTTCCAATGCGGAAATTATTAGTAAACTTAATTCATTAAAGGCCAAACTGGCATCCAGTTCGCGCTACGATTACTTGATCAGAAATAAAATCGTCACGACCAACCAGCTTCAGGAGGCCCTGAGCCTTGCCAAAAAAATGAGTAAGAGCATTGAATTTATACTGGTTGATCGTTTCGGCATAAAAAAGGATGATGTCGGCAAATCCCTTTCGCTCTTTTTCGGATGTCGCTTCCGGGATTTTGACAATGAGAGAGCCGTTCCCTATGAGTTGACCAACAAGCTTAAAAAATCCTTTTTGCTTTATTACGTCTGGGTTCCCCTGAGCTGGGACAAGACCGGGGTTGAGATCCTTGTAGATGATCCCAAAGATCTGCGCAAAACCGATCACATCAAAGCCTTAATGGCCAACCAGAAAATCCACTTCAGCGTCGGCTTTAAGGAGGACATCGAAAAGTATATCACCCACTTTTTTGATCCGCGGAGGGATGCGGCGGCAGACACCAATTTTGACGATTTGGATGATATTATTCCGGATGTCGCTTTCGAAGAGGAAGATGACCTCGAAGAAGACATCGCCGGACTAGATGAATCCTCCAGTCAGGTTGTTAAATTTGTCGACCAGGTCCTGGTGACGGCTTTTCGGCAGGGTGCATCCGATATACATGTCGAACCGTCGCCGATTACACGCAAGACCACAATCCGTTTCCGCACCGACGGCGTCTGCCACGAATATATCCAGGTGCCCAATGCCATGGCGCCCGCTATTGTGTCGCGGATTAAAATCATGGCCGATCTGGATATCGCGGAAAAAAGACGACCCCAGGACGGCAAGATAAAATTAAGACGTAAAGGCATTCCCGAATTTGAGCTGCGTATTTCCACCATGCCGACCGCGGGAAGATTTGAAGACGTCGTCCTGCGAGTCTTGACCCGGTCCTCATCCTATAAAATCGATGAAATCGGCCTGAGCGAACGCAACTTGAAAGTCATAAAAAAAATCATTGCGCGGCCTTATGGATTGATTCTGTGTGTCGGCCCCACCGGATCCGGCAAAACCACCACCCTGCATTCCTTTTTGGGTCATGTCAATCAGCCCGGAGTTAAAATTTGGACGGCTGAAGATCCGGTGGAAATCACCCAGGCCGGTTTGCGGCAGGTGCAGGTGAGCCCAAAAATCGGACTTGATTTTGCCCGAATTATGCGCGGTTTTTTGAGACTGGATCCGGATATCATTATGATCGGTGAAATGCGTGACCGGGAGACCGCTGCGACTGCGATCGAAGCCTCGCTGACCGGGCACCTCGTATTGTCCACCCTGCACACCAACAATGCGCCGGAAACATTGACCCGGCTTCTGGATATGGGTATGAATCCGCTGAACATTTCGGACTCTTTCCTGGGTGTGTTGGCCCAGCGGTTGGTCCGAAAACTATGCCTCAAATGCCGTGAGTCATACCACCCGGTTGAGGCTGAATTCGGGGATATCCAGTCCGACTACGGCAAAACTGCCTTGTCCCAGGCGGGCTACACATACGGACCCGGTCTGAAGCTTTACCGTTCTCTCGGCTGCGAGACATGCAGCGGGTCCGGCTATAAAGGACGCATGGGTATCCATGAATTAATGGAAGGAACTTCTGAGATAAAAATCCTCATCAAGAAACAGGCCAATTCGCAGGATCTGGCCAAATTGTCCGTCAAGCAAGGCATGACGACGTTGAAACAGGACGGTATCCACAAAGTTTTTGAAGGATTGACCGATATTAGTGAAGTACGGCGTGTTTCGGTGGAGTGATGCTGTAATCGGGGTGCGGGGTGCAGGAGGGCACTTTCAGTGCCAGCTCATAGCTCATAGCTCAAAGCTCAAAGTATGTGGTTAAGATCGATTTTATTGTTGCGGGGTGCGGGTTTCGGGTTGGCGCGCCGGCTCATGGCAGATAGTTGATAGAAGATAGTTCATGATAAAATAGATATGATGCCACAAATATTCAATATTCAATTTTTCTTGATTGGGTGACAGTCATGCAGAAAAAAGCACTGGTCGTCGATAATGATTTTTTCTTTGTCGAATTTTTGAGCGAATTGCTGGTCAAGCGGGGATATCTGGTGGTTAAAGCCTATAACGGTAAGCAGGGCATTGCCAAGCTGGAAAAGGAGGCCGTTGATATTATTTTTGCTGATTTGATCCTGCCCAAAGTTGACGGCCGGCAATTTTTTAAATATATCCGCGACAAGTATAACGGAAACCATTTTCCGATGGTGGCCCTTTCGGGATCCATGATTGAGCAACTCGGCGCCCTGCATGAAATCGGAGCCGACTATTTTATCGCCAAGGGTCCGATCGACAAATTGACGGTCAAACTCAATGAATTTATGGCAGAAATTGAAACCGGGCTGCCTTTGCCGTCCCTGGAAAAAAAAGTTCTGGCTGCCGGCAATGTGTATCCCCGCCGCGATGCCATGGAATTGATGAACTCACTGCATTTTCATCAGGCCGTGATTGCCTGCGCCCCGGTTGGAATCCTTACTGTAGACGATGATACCCGCATCCTCAATGCCAATTCGGCGGCTTTGGAAATCATCGGCAAGAACTCGGTGGACGTTCTCAATTGCCCGGTGGCCGAACTATTTGCTTCTGAATCACGGGCCGAACTCATTGAGGGACTCAAACTGGTCAAGAGACAAACGGAGTTAAAAAAAGTTTCGTTTTATTCCACGTTTCACTCCCGCGTGATCGGAACCATTGTTTCGACCATTGAGTTGCAAAATGATGTCCTCGGCTGGATCGTCGTGCTCGAACCGGCTTGGCAAACCGATTCTGAGCCGACCCCGGCTTGAGTCAACCAATGATTTTTTTAAATTTTCCATCAATTGCTTCTTTCCGCTAAATCCTGTTCAGAGGTTTAATCTGCTTGCAGTTGCCGCCCGACTCTGGTAATTACTCATATCCCCTTCGCTTTTGTGGGAAGCGTCCCTCTTGATATGGCTTCGTTTTAGCGGCCTATCTCAAATCAAGTTAAAACGGGGTTTGGTTGATGTACGTTTACATCCATTTCCTCCGGGCCTTGCAGGACCGGATGCTCGACTCGTGAAAGGAATTCAGCAAAATGACCCGTGTTGCCGTAGTCGGTGCCACCGGATACGCCGGTGCAGAGCTTGTCAGGATCCTGGCGGGCCATCCCGAGGTGGAACTGACGATGATAACATCGCGCCAATATGCGGGGGTCAGGTTCGATCAGATCTTTCCGGCCCTGGCCGGACGGATAGATCTCGTCTGCCAGGAATACCTCGCTGATCGCATATGTGCCGGCGCCGATCTGGTATTTATGGCATTGCCCCACCAGCTTCCAATGTCTTTTGTACCGGATATTCTAAAGCATGACCTCAGGGTGATCGATCTTTCGGCGGATTTTCGATTCAATGATGCAGCCATCTACGAAGCCGCTTACCAGCCGCACACTGCCAAAGAGCTGCTGGGATCGGCCGTTTATGGTCTCAGCGAAATTTATGCCGATCAGATCCAAAACGCCAGACTCATCGGCAATCCGGGATGCTACCCCACCAGTGTACTTTTGCCTCTGATCCCTTTGATCAAAATGGGGCTATTGGATCCCGGATCCCTGGTGGCAGACTCAAAATCAGGCGTCAGCGGCGCCGGCCGCTCCCTGGCTCTGGCGTCGCACTATTGCGAAGTTAATGAATCCCTTAAGGCATACAAAGTGGCGGTTCACCGCCATAACCCTGAAATGGACGCCGTTTTGAGCCGCGAAGCCCAACGGCCCGTTTCCATTACCTTCGTACCGCATTTGGTGCCCATGACCCGCGGCATGCTGACCACCATTTACGCAACGCCGAGCCACGGCGCAACCGAACAGGATATCGAGAACTGCTATCGGCGGGCCTATTCCGGACGGCGTTTTATTCGGCTGTGCCGGGAGGGCCAGCTGCCGAACACCCTGCACGTGCGGGGAACGAATTTTTGCGACATTGCCTTCAGATTCGATAAAAACAATGACCGCTTGATTCTCATTGCGGCAATCGACAACCTTGTCAAGGGCGCCGCGGGACAGGCGGTTCAAAATATGAACATTATGCTGGGGCTTGATGAAACGGCCGGCCTGTTCGACATGCCGCTGCCGCTGTGAAACCGGAAGATAGAGGTCAGATGACGGAAGACAGATGACAGAGACACCAGAGGACTGAGATCAGATGGCAAATGACAAACGACATACAACTGCCGTTATTTGCCGTGCACCGTGAGCCTTGCACCGAATGCCGTTTAACAGGAGCCGTGCACCGTGAACTCTGAACCCTGAGGCCAGTATCCAGTATCGAGCATCGAGAATCAAGAATCCAGTATCCAGTATCCAGTCAAGCAACGAGTCTTCTTGACATCCCGATTCAATTAAATTAGAAGTGTTGCCAAAACAGCGAGGCACACTCAGGCGCTCTGCCTGCAGCGGGCGCGGCAATGGGCAATGCCACTATCCTAGCAAGACTTGTACGGCTCATAAAAACCAGGCCGAAGGTTACCGTAGAAATCGCTAATATTTTCAAAAAGGAGGTTGAAGATGACCGCAAAGTTAATCAAGGGAACGGAAATTCGTGAAATCATTCTTGACGAAATCAAAAAAGAGGTTGAGCAGATCAAAGCCAAGCATGGTGTGGTTCCCGGGCTTGTTACGATTCTGGTTGGGCAAAACCCAGCCTCCATTTCCTATGTTACCTTAAAGATCAAAACAGCTGAGCAACTCGGATTCAATGAAATTCAGGACAGCCAGCCCGAGGACATTTCAGAAAAAGACCTTTTGGCTCTGGTTGAAAAATATAACAAAGACGACGGCATCAACGGCATCCTGGTCCAGCTGCCCCTGCCCAAACATATCGATGAAAAAAAGGTTCTCAACGCCATCGATCCGGATAAAGACGTGGACGGTTTTCATCCGGTCAATGTCGGTCGTTTGATGATCGGCGGGGCGGAGGTTAAATTTCCGCCCTGTACGCCGGCCGGTATTCAGCAAATGATTGTCCGCTCCGGAGTTGAAACCAACGGTGCCGAGGTTGTCGTTGTCGGCCGTTCAAACATCGTCGGAAAGCCCATCGCCAACATGATGCTGCAAAAAGGTCCCGGCGCCAACTCGACGGTGACGATTGTTCACACCCGCACGAAAGATCTGGAAGGCCATTGTAAGCGTGCGGACATCCTAATCGTTGCCGCCGGGGTTCCCGGACTTGTCAAACCCCAGTGGATCAAACCGGGTGCCTGTGTCATTGACGTGGGGGTCAACCGGGTGGGTGAAAAAATCAGCGAGAAAACCGGTAAAAAAATAGCCATATTAAAGGGTGATGTCGATTTTGAAGAAGCCAAAGAAATCGCGGGATCCATTACCCCCGTTCCCGGTGGGGTCGGCCCCATGACCGTCACGATGCTGATGGTAAATACATTAAAATCATTGAAATTCAAACTCGGTATCGCCTAGTTCGGCCATTTTTTAGCGGAATACTATAAAAAATTTCTAATGTTCTTCTTTAAAATGCCGATATACTGACTAAAGTTTCAATTTAGGTCAGTCAAGGTGATGAGTGGCAAACTCATTTGACTGGGAGCAGGGGCAGTCTGAGTTTAAGTTTCATTAGGCCGATCCCCATTTGAAGCTATATCGACTTTGATTCGCTGATCAGGCCCGGGCCAGGTTGCGGTTACGTTGCATTGACTGGGATTTATAACTTGACAAACCCGGTGGTACCCAATATAGTGAAAGTTCGAGGCCGGATCGTCTGAACGAAAGGGCAAAGTCACCGAAAGATGGCGACGCAAAACCATGGGTCTAAAGCCGCCGCAGGCCAGGACAGCCAGGTTTCCGAACTCCTAATTGTGACGCCTTTGGGTGGTTTTGCCCAAAGGCGTTTATATTTTGTGGGCAGCCGTATCTGAAACCAAGGGACGCCATTTGCAGATCCCGTAAGGTGTATTGATCATGCGAAAGAAAATTTCCTTTGTCATACTGGGCAGCAGCGGCGCACCTGCCAAGCAGGTCTGCACTTCAAAAACGACGATCCGTCTGTTCGGTCTGGCGCTGATCGCCTTTTTTGCTGCGGTGGGCTATATTGTATATGATTACTACAATTTGAGGGAAACCACCGCGCACCTTCAAAACCGTGAGGTGTATCTATCCAGTCAGTTTGAGGAAATCCAGAATCAACGCCAGCAGATTCAAGATTTCGCCAACGAGATTAATTCATTAAAGGCGAAACTGGTCGCGTTGAGCGGCTTTGAGAAAAAGATCCGCATCATTGCCAATATCGAAAAATCGGATGACTCCGAGAACATATTCGGCGTGGGCGGGTCAATTCCCGAAGATCTGGACGCGGAGATTCCTCTTAAAGAAAAACACAACAGCCTGATGCGTGATATGCACGAGCAGATTGACCAGCTCAATACTGCATCTTTAAATCAGGCGGAAGAGTTCGAATCCCTTCTCAAATCGCTTGAAGATCAACAGAATCTGCTGGCCTCAACGCCGGCGATTTTGCCGATTCCAAGGGGTGCAAAGTCGTGGGTGACTTCCAGGTTTGGATACCGTAAATCTCCCTTCACCGGACGGCGCGAATTTCACAAAGGCTACGACATTTCCTCCCGCAAAGGAACCCCGATTCTGGCCGCTGCCGACGGTGTCATCACCTTTGTCGGCAAAAAAGGGCTGTTGGGCAACCTCGTTGTGATCGATCACGGTCACGGTATAGTTACCCGCTACGGGCACTGTGACAAATTTCTAAAAGAGCGCGGTGATAAAGTCAAGCGTTGGGAACCCGTTGCCCTGATGGGCAACACCGGCCGCAGCACCGGTCCGCATGTCCACTACGAGGTGCATCTAAACGGAATGCCGGTCAATCCCGAAAAATACATTCTCAACTGATTTGCAGGCAACCCGGATCAGGCCAAACTACTGCCTTCTATGCTGCTTTCCGCCGTGAGCCGACAGCCGCCCGGCCGTCGGTGCCGACGATCGTCGGTTTCGAGTTTAGGCCGTTTCCACTCCCCGAATGAGACTTTGCAGGATCCAAACCTCCTTTTCGACCCGACTCATCCCCTGTCGGCAAATTAAAAATAAAGGGTTGAGGCAGGTTTTAAATCTGATATAATAAGGCCGACATCATCTTCATGCTTACCGAAATTATGCATCCGGCAGGAGTATCTTCAAAATGGTATTTGATTTTTTAACAAAAGTATTCGGCAGCAAAAACGAGCGGGATTTAAAGCAGCTTCAGCCGCTCGTTGAGCGTACGAATGCGTTGGAGCCCGAAATACAGGCGATAAGTGATGAACAGCTCAAAGCCCGGACAGGCGCGTTTCGCGAGCGAATTGATCAGGGGGAAACCCTTGACAGCCTCTTGCCGGAGGCCTTTGCCACGGTCAGGGAAGCCTCGCGGCGCACCCTGAAAATGAGGCATTTTGACGTTCAGCTTATCGGTGGAGCCGTCCTGCATCAGGGCAAAATTGCGGAAATGAAAACCGGCGAGGGTAAAACCCTGGCTGCCACCCTGCCGGCCTACCTAAACGCGTTGACGGGCAAGGGTGTGCACGTTATCACCGTCAATGACTACCTGGCCCGGCGCGATACGGAGTGGATGGGCAACATTTACAGATTTCTCGGCCTTTCGGTGGGAACCATCCTGCACGGTCTGGACGACCGCGAGCGGTTGGCCGCCTACAGCTCCGACATTACCTACGGGACCAACAATGAGTTCGGTTTTGATTATTTGCGGGACAACATGAAATTCGACCGCGAATCGCTGGTACAGGGCGAACTCAACTTTGCCATCGTGGACGAGGTTGACAGCATCCTGATCGATGAGGCCAGAACCCCGCTGATCATATCGGGGCCGGCGGAAAAATCCACCGACCTGTATTACCAGATAAATGGGTTAATTCCCCGTTTGAGCAAAGACGTCCACTATACCATCGATGAGAAAGCCCGCTCGTCAGTGCTCAGCGAAGAGGGCGTTGCCAAAGCCGAAAGCCTGCTCAGAATCGACAACCTGTATGATCCCAAATACATCGAACTGCTGCACCACATAAACCAGGCGCTCAAAGCACATACCCTTTTCAAGCGCGATGTGGACTATATCGTTAAAAACGGGGAAGTCATCATCGTCGATGAATTTACCGGCCGCCTGATGCCCGGGCGCCGCTACAGTGAGGGACTGCACCAGGCATTGGAGGCCAAAGAAGGCGTCAAGATTGAAAACGAGAACCAGACCCTGGACACCGTTACGTTCCAGAACTATTTCCGGATGTATTCAAAACTCGCCGGCATGACCGGAACCGCGGATACCGAAGCCACCGAGTTTAAAAAGATTTACAACCTCGAGGTGATGGTCATCCCCACCAACATGCCGATGATCCGCAAAGATTTTTCAGATGTCATCTATAAAACCCGCCGGGAGAAATTTAACGCCGCGCTGGATGAAATCGTCGAGCTGCATAAAAAAGGTCAGCCGGTTCTGGTGGGCACCATTTCCATCGATGTCTCCGAAGACCTCAGCAATAAATTAAAAAAGCGGGGCATCAAACATGAGGTTCTCAATGCCAAAAACCACGAAAAAGAGGCCGAGATCATTGCGCGGGCCGGGCAGATGGGCTCGGTAACCATCTCAACCAACATGGCCGGACGTGGAACGGATATTGTTCTGGGTGAAGGTGTCACGGGCCTCGGCGGACTGCATATCCTCGGCACCGAACGACACGAAAGCCGCCGGATAGACAATCAGCTGCGCGGCCGCGCCGGCCGGCAGGGCGACCCCGGCTCCTCCCGGTTTTACCTGGCTCTGGAAGATGACCTTTTGAGAATTTTCGGTGGGGAACGCATCACCGGAATCATGGAAAAGCTGGGCATGGAAGAGGGCGAGCCCATTGAACACAGCATGATCAGCCGGGCGATTGAAAATGCCCAGTCCAAGGTGGAAGGCCACAATTTTGATATCCGCAAACAGCTGATCGAATATGACGATGTGATGAATCAGCAACGGGAAGTTATTTATCGGCAGCGCCGGGAAGCCTTGAGCGGCAAAGATCTGAAAGAGTCGATCGATGAGATGATCCGTGAAAAAGCACAAGAGATCGCCGACACTTTTGCCGGTGACCTTCCCCACGCTGAAGATTGGGATTTAGATGAGATCAGAGAGGCCGTTTACAAGCAATTTAATTTCCGCTTAAACGGATTTGATGATCAAACCCTGGAGGAGCTCAACCGGGACGGCCTGACTGAAATGATTTATGAGGCTGCGGACAAAGTCTACCAGGAGCGCGAAAAGGCAATCGGTTCGGATGAATTCCGCCAGCTGGAACGGCTGGTCATGCTGCAGACGGTCGACAATTTATGGAAGGATCACCTGCTCTCCATGGACCACCTTAAGGAAGGCATTGGTTTGCGGGGGTATGCTCAGCAAAACCCGCTGATCGTCTACAAAAAAGAAGGCTATGAAATGTTTCAGGAGATGATTCGCAGGATCAAGGAGGAAACCCTGGGAATCTTATATCGCATCCAGATTGCCGAACCGCAGAAAATGGAGGAATACCGTCAGCCCAAGCAACAGCAGCTGACCTTTTCGGGCGGCGGGGAGGGCGAAAAGAAAAAGCCGGTCACGCGTTCCGCCAAAAAAGTCGGCCGCAATGCGCCGTGTCCCTGCGGCAGCGGCAAGAAATTCAAAAAGTGCTGCGGCAGATAGCTGACGGATCCTGATAAAATTTGAAGGCCTGCCCTTTACAAGCGTCAAAACAAGTGATTATTATAATTTCATCTATACAATCCACGCGGTTGTGATAAAATGAGCTTATCAAAGCTTACTGCAAAGAGATACTTCTGAAAGGTCCAAATTCACGCAGGGTCCATCAGAGCAACGACCCTCTCTCGCAGCAGATGTCCGGTTGCAGCCCGTTCGAGGCAGTGAGCGTGATTTAAATAGGGCGGATGAGGGCGTTGTAATATCGCGTCGAAGTGTTGTCGGGTATTATTCAAATTGAGCCAGTACGATCCGAAAGTCGAAGAGAGTGTCGGTTCTGAGACCGAGCAAGAGGTCGAAGAACCGCCGATGTACAAGGTAATGCTCCTCAACGACGACTACACCACCATGGAATTTGTGGTCGAGGTGCTGGTTTATGTATTTAAAAAGTCACCTGAGGAAGCCATGCGAATTATGCTCAACGTTCACCGCATCGGCGTTGGGGTTTGCGGCATATACTCTTATGAGGTCGCTGAAACCAAAGTCAACACGGTCGATAACTTGGCTCGCGAAAACGGATTTCCTTTAAAATGCATCATGGAAAGAGAGTAGATTATGATCAGCAAAGAGCTCAGCGCGACTCTCGGCTTTGCTGTCAGAGAGGCAAAAAAAAGACGCCACGAGTATGTCAGCATCGAACACATCCTGTTTGCCATCCTGTATGATCCGACCGGCATTGACATCATTGAAAATTGCGGCGGCAGTGTCGACGGCCTGATCACCTCGCTCGAAGATTTTTTCTCAGAAAAAATTGAGCGGATACCCGATGGCAACGAATATGTGCTGCAGCAAACCATCGGGTTTCAGCGTGTTATTCAACGGGCGGTCAACCATGCCCGTTCGGCCGAAAAGCCGGAAGTCACGGTCAGCGACATCCTGGCCTCCATTTTTCTCGAAAAGGATTCACATGCCGAATATTTTCTGAGCGCCGAGGGCATCACCCGTCTGGACGTCCTTAACTATATTTCTCACAGCGTTTCCAAAACCGGTTTTGATGAAGCCCCGGGCGAATTGACGCGAACCGGAAAGGACAAAAGCAAGAAAAAATCCAGTGCTCTCGAACTTTTTACCACCAACCTGATAAAAATGGCGGCCGAAGGTAAGCTCGACCCTCTCATCGGCCGCAAATCGGAAATGGAACGGACCATGCAGGTCCTGTGCCGCCGACGTAAAAATAATCCGGTGTATGTCGGCGACCCCGGGGTGGGTAAAACAGCGATGGCCGAAGGACTGGCTCAGCAGATCCAGAAAGGCGAGGTGCCCGATCTGCTTAAGGACGTGGAAATATTTGCCCTTGATCTTGGCGGCATGCTGGCCGGGACCAAATTCAGGGGCGACTTCGAACAGCGTTTAAAAGGCGTGATCGCCGAGCTGAAAAAAAAGCCCAAGGCTATCTTGTTCATTGATGAAATCCACACCATTGTGGGGGCCGGCGCTACCAGCAGCGGTTCGATGGACGCTTCCAATATTTTGAAGCCGGTTCTGACGAGCGGCGAAATCCGCTGCATCGGATCTTCAACCTTCGAGGAGTATAAAAACCATTTCGAAAAGGATCGCGCCCTCTCTCGCCGCTTTGAAAAAATTGAGATTTATGAACCGCCGGTGGCGGAAACGGTCAAGATTCTCAAAGGGCTGCGCGCTCGCTACGAGGAGCACCACGGCATCGTTTACACCGATCCGGCGCTCAAAGCGGCCGCCGAACTGTCCGATAAATTCATCAACGATCGCTATTTGCCGGACAAAGCCATTGATGTTATCGACGAAGCCGGAGCCTTTGTCAGGTTGACCGGCGCCACCACCCGCAAGAAAATCAATCCGGTCGACATTGAAAAGATCGTGGCCAAGATGGCGCGCATTCCGACTCAGAGCGTTTCCACCTCGGATCGCACCAAACTGGAAAATTTGGAAGACAGCCTCAAGCAAGTGGTGTTCGGCCAGGACGATGCCATCCGGGCCCTGGTCACCTCCATTAAGCGTTCACGGGCCGGTTTGGGGACTCCCGAAAAGCCGGTGGGATGCTTCCTGTTTACCGGCCCCACCGGCGTCGGCAAAACCGAGGTCTCCCGCCAGGTGGCCCTGAATCTGGGGGTTGAGTTCATTCGCTATGATATGAGCGAGTACATGGAGAAGCACGCTGTGGCCCGCCTGATCGGAGCACCTCCCGGCTACATCGGTTTTGACCAGGGCGGACTGCTGACCGACGGAATCCGCAGGCATCCGCATTCCGTCCTGTTGCTGGATGAAATTGAAAAAGCGCATCCGGACCTGTTCAACATCCTGCTGCAGGTCATGGATCACGCCACCCTGACCGACAATAACGGCAAGAAAGCGGATTTTAGGAACGTCATCCTGATGATGACCTCCAATGCCGGCACCCGGGAGATGAGCCAGGCGACCATTGGCTTTGGCGATGTTCGCAAAGACACGGCCTCCAAAGGCATTAAAGCCATTGAAAAAATGTTCAGCCCCGAATTTCGCAATCGGCTGGACGAGGTCATTAATTTCAACGCGCTCGATCATGAAGTCATGGAAAGAATCGTCGACAAATTCACGGCGGAATTAAACGGACAGCTGGGCATTAAAAAGGTCGCGCTG
This sequence comes from uncultured Desulfosarcina sp., assembly GCA_964435765.1. Classification (GTDB taxonomy): domain Bacteria; phylum Desulfobacterota; class Desulfobacteria; order Desulfobacterales; family JAFDCJ01; genus JAFDCJ01. The sequence goes on along the minus strand of CAYTBC010000051.1, from coordinate 5,576 downwards.
ACCCTATCACCGGCTGTGCGAACCTGGCTGGCCCGCAAAGGCTATGACCCGCAGTATGGCGCCAGACCCCTGGCACGGGTGATTCAAAGCCATATCAAGGATAAGCTCTCCGATGAGATCCTGTTCGGCCGGATGCAAAAAGGCGGCCTGGTGCATGTCGATTTGAAGGATGATGAGCTCGTCTTCAATTTTAATTAGAGGATATTGGAGAAATGGAATTTTAGTTCCAGAAGGAATAGAATTTTCTCATTTTGCGGTAAACCGTTTCGTGTCGCGCAATGCCGCAGAGCTCGCAAAGAAGAAGCAAAGGGCAATATAATTTTTAAGCAATCTTGGCGTTCCGGCGCCTTTGCGAGAGAATTATCCGTATTCCACATTCCGAAATCACATGCCCGTCTATCAGCTATCTGACGATCTGATTTTCCCACCCCCTTACCTTGCATCGGAAGAAGGTCTGCTGGCCATTGGCGGTGATCTGAGCCGCAAGCGCCTGCTGTTGGCTTACAGCATGGGAATTTTTCCATGGTATTCGGACGATGAGCCGATTTTATGGTGGTCCCCCGATCCCAGGCTGGTGCTTTATCCCGCTGAGATCAAGGTTGCCAGATCACTTAAAAAAGTTATTAGACAAGGTTTATTTAAAGTGACCGTGGACCTCGCCTTTAAAGCGGTCATCAGCGAATGCGCCCGGGTGCGGCTGGATAACAATGAGCGGACCTGGATTGGGGACGAAATGGTCCGCGCCTACTGTAAACTGTATGATGCCGGTTTTGCCCATTCCGTCGAAGTTTGGAAAGATGAGTTGCTGGCCGGCGGACTTTACGGCCTGTCACTGGGACGATGTTTTTTCGGCGAGTCCATGTTCACCCGGATAACAAATGCCTCCAAGGTGGCGCTGGTGGCGCTGGTGGACTATCTGCAGCCGCTCAATTTTGCCTTCATCGATTGTCAGGTCACCACTGCACACCTGACCCGCCTTGGCGCCCGGGAGATATCCAGAGCGCGCTATCTGAGTGAACTCGCCCAGGCCCTGGCTGCACCCACCCTGCGGGGAAAGTGGACGTTTCCGTTGATTCAACTTTAATTAATCCACCCTGAAAGATGGCCCGTACAAAGTTGTGGTCGTCCTTTGTAAATTGAATAAGGCAATTAATCAGCCCTGCCAAATGGCATAGTAGGATTTTGAATTCAATCAGGCTATCATTGTTTGGATAGCAAAATATTTTACCGGGAATGAAGTTAAATGCAAGAAGACTGCCTGTTCTGTCAAATTTCGGCGGGGAAAACCGCCACCGAATTTTTATTCGAAAACGACACCCTCGTGGTGTTTGCGGATATCAATCCCGCGGCACCGGTACATCTGCTGATTGTCCCCAAAAGACATATCCGCAGCATCAACGACCTGGCTGAAGCAGATCGGCCCATTCTGTCGGAAATGCTGATGGTGGCCAAGGATATGGCCGCTGCCCGCGGGGTCGCAAGATCCGGCTATCGATTGTTCATGAACGTGGAGCGGGGAGGGGGGCAGGTCATTTTTCACTTGCATCTGCATTTGATCGGGGGGTGGAAATAAATAGGCTGGGAGGCCTGGAGGCCGGGAAGCCTGGAGGCTGGGAAGCCGGAAAACAAGACCGTTTGGTTAACGGCAGCAGAGTGCAGAGGGTATAGAGCATAGCGTGTAGACGATGAATATGAACTATGAGCTATCAGCTATGAGCTTTTTTATATGAATACAGATCCTGAAATACCGGGAGGGATTTATATCCATATCCCCTTCTGCGTGAAAAAGTGTGTTTATTGTGATTTTTACTCCGTCACTGACCTTTCGAGGACCGCTTCATTTCCGGCGTCGCTTGAGCGGGAGATGCAGCTGACCGGCCCGGCCCCGCTTACGTTCGACACTCTTTATATCGGTGGCGGCACGCCGTCGGTTCTGGGCCCGGCAGCCATCGGGCAGATCATTGCGGCGGCCTTCGGCAACTTTAGAATTCGCTCCGATGCGGAAGCTACCATCGAAGTGAATCCCGGAACGGTAACGCAGGCTGACCTGGCTCGATATCGCCAAGCCGGGGGCACCCGTCTGAACATCGGTGTTCAATCATTTCACGATGAAAATCTCAGGTTTCTCGGACGGATTCATACGGCAAAAGAGGCCTTGTCGGCCTTTGAACAGGCGCGCCGAGCCGGATTTGACAATGTCGGGCTGGATTTGATTTACGGACTGCCGGAGCAGGATAAGGGCAACTGGCTGGATGATTTAGACCGGGCCACCCGCCTTAACCCCGAACATCTGTCCTGCTACATGCTGACCTGTGAGGCCGGCACACGGTTGGACCGGGATGTGAAATCAGGCCGGACGCAATTGCCGGTGGACGACACCTTGCGGGAGCTTTTTGAGACCACCATCGAGTATCTGGCCGGCCGCGGTTATTTTCATTACGAAGTCTCCAACTTTGCCCGCATCACAGAAGACGGCCGCGCCCCCTGGATGTCAGGGCACAACTGGAAATACTGGTCCTTTGCACCGTATATCGGACTGGGGCCTTCCGCCCACTCCTTCATCGAGCCGGAGCGTCGCTGGAATCACCGCAGTCTGGAAAAATATTTTCAGGATATCCGGGCCGGCAAATTGCCGATCGCAGAAAAAGAGCAACTCACCCGCGAGCAGATGATTATGGAGGCGATTTATCTGGGTTTCAGAACTACCGCCGGGATTGATCTGGCAAAATTTCAGAAAAGATGCGGAATGAATTTTTTGAAGTATTTCGAGGCCACCATTTCGGATCTTGAGAAGGAGGATCTTTTAAAAGTTGCCGAAACCCACTGTGCCCTCACCCGCAAAGGAATGCTCCTTTTAGACAGCATCACGGCGGTGTTTACGAATCAGGATCTCTCCTGAGGCTGGGAAGCTGGGATGCTTGGATGCTGGAAGGCGAAAGCACCGCAGATACGCAGCTCATAGCGGAAAGTTCATAGACCATAGTTCATATCCATCAGCCATGCACCATTCTCTATGCCCTCTGCCCTTTGCTCTATGTGACCATCCACCAACCGCCGCTTGTTTCCCAACTTTCCAGCTTTCCAACTTCTCAACCTCCCAGCTTCCAAGCCATAAATCTCTCAGCTATCAGCCTTTACGCAGCTTGCGGCTGTCCCCCACGCGCAGCGTCACATTTTTGGCATCAAAATACTCTATCAGCGGAATGACATACTTACGCGATACACCCGTCATTTCTTTAAATTGGGGGGTGGTAATCTCATTATTGGACTTCAGAAACGCAACCAGTTTGTTCTTTAATTGGTCGACGGCATCGGCATCAAAATAAAGGTCGTCCTTGGTTTTGATGATGCGGCCTTCTTCCACCAACAGCGTCAGCACTTCATTGGCGCGTTTGGGCTCGGCATCCAACTCCTTGGTGACGTCGCGAAAAAACGGGGGTTGGAGACCGCCGTTGCGGTAGATTTTTATGATTTTATCGCGTATATCCGCCTGGTCCCGGCCCAGTGAAACCCGATGGCCCTCCAGGCGCACGTTGTTTTCTTCCTGTACAATTTGCCGGTTTTTGATCATCTGGTTGAGAACCTGACTGAAAAGTCTGGGATCGGTGATCAGCGGGAATTTGGATTTTAACTCTTCTTTAGGCATTCCGGCCTTAAGAGGGTTGATGCGGTGATAATCATCTAAGTATTCCGAAATTTTTTCTATCAGGGCATCCAAGGTGGTTTGGTGGATAAAAATTCGGTTTTCTTTGTCGGTTTGAATCACCGTTTTTTGGGACAAGAGATGCTGAAGATGGGTTTCAAGCTGCTTGTCCGGCAGATTCGTCATGATTTTCAGATGCGCATAACTGACTCCGTGATACCCCGCTTGTTCAATCTGGAAGCCGATAATGGTTTCGGGATCGTTGGCGGTTAGGTGCCGCAGACCCTGGATGACTTCCGGTTTCAGACGCTTGTGTTTCTGGGGGGTCGGATTTAAGACATGACCGCCGCCGATGGTCCGCACCGGCGAATAGCTGCGAACTACAAAACGATCGTCCTTGACGATGGCCACCGGTGAATTAAGCCGCAGTTGAGCTGCAGCCGTCTGCCCTGGCGGCAGTTCGTCCTGTTCGAGCAATATCAAATAGCCCAGCACCTCGCTGGTTCCGGTATGGAATCTGACCAGCGTCCGATTTTTAAGGGGTTTTTGATTGCTGGCAAGATAGTGAAAGGAGATGTCCACCATATAGCTGTTCATCAGTGCACCGGGTGTGGACAATATTTCGCCGCGCTGGACCACGGCCTTGTCAAGCCCCTGGAAGTTGATGGCCGTGCGCAGGCCGGCTTCAGCTGAGTTGGCACTTTGATTATGAACTTGTATTCCCCGGACCTTGGATGTAATTCCCGAAGGGTATATCATGATCGTCTCACCCACCTCAATTTTGCCGGAAACCAGAGTGCCGGTGATGACGGTACCAAACCCCTTCATGGTGAATACCCGGTCGATAGGCAGGCGGAACAGGCTGGAAGGCGGGCGTTGCGGAATTTTGCCGGCGATTTCATCCAGGGCGCTGATCAACTCGGGGATGCCCTGGCCGGTAATGGAAGATACCGGTAGGATGGCTGAATTCTCTAAAAAGGTGCCGCGGCTGAATTCGCGAATATCTTCTAAGGCCAGCTCCAGCCATTCTTCCTCTACCAAATCCGTTTTGGTCATAACGATCAGACCGTGCGCAACGCCCAACAGGGTGCATATTTCCATGTGTTCGCGGGTTTGGGGCATCACGCCTTCATCGGCGGCGATGACCATGGCCACAATGTCAATGCCGGTGGCCCCGGCCACCATATTTTTAACAAATTTTTCATGACCGGGTACATCCACAATTCCCAGATGCTGCCCGCCCGGCAGATCCAGGGAGGCGAACCCCAGTTCAATGGTAATGCCGCGCTCCTTTTCTTCTTTCAGCCGGTCCGTATCAATGCCGGTAAGAGCCTTAATCAGGCTGGTTTTGCCGTGGTCAATGTGTCCCGCCGTACCTAAAATGATCTGTTTCACGCTTGGTGATCTCCTTGTATGATTTGGTAGCATACCATTGGTCGCCTATAGGCCTCATAGCATTCAAGCATCCCAGCTTCCGAGCCTCTTTAGGGTTTTTTATTCCTGCGTTGGCGCAAATATTCCGAAAAATATGCCAATCCTACCATGATAATGGCCAACCCCACAATGTACGGTATGTGAATACGGCCGGTGAACATTTTTGTGATGACAACGGCCACGACCAGGCCGATGATTGCCCTGATTATAAACATCTGAAATTGGTTCAATTTTTTACCCTTGTAGAGGCTGACGGTCTCGTCAACGTGGCGGTTAGAAAGGATTTCCGCATAATGTGGTTAGACCTGTAAAAATGATAAAGCATATTCCATATCAGGCAAATCTCAAAATGGAACCTGAACAGAATTGATTATAATAGTTGCTAAAAACCGTCAACACTAAGTTTTTTCACTTGTAATTCAATTTACATTTTGTTAATAAGCCATTTTAATGGTTGGTGACTTAGCGACGTTAGAATTATTCCTTAATTCCGACTTCC
>CAYTBC010000050.1:0-25945 GCA_964435765.1 uncultured Desulfosarcina sp. | reverse complement strand
GTTCCGGCATACTGATTGAGGTGGTGCTCCAGCCAGGCCACGGTTTCGGCATCCAGATGATTGGTGGGTTCGTCCAGCAGCAAGATGTCGGGTTTTTGCAGCAGCAGCCGGCAAAGGGCCACGCGGCGGCGTTCGCCGCCGGATAAAATTTTAACCGGCGTTTCTCCCGGCGGACAGCGCAGGGCATCCATGGCCATTTCCAGGCGGGAGTCCAGGTCCCAGGCATCCAGCGCGTCCAGCTTCTCCTGGACCTCTGCCTGGCGCGCCAGCAGTCGGTCCATTTCCTTGGGTGACATGGGTTCGGCAAACTTTTCGTTGATGCGGTTGAACTCCTCGAGCATCGCCACGCTTTCCGCCGCCCCCTCCTGCACAATCTGGCGTACGGTCCCGGTGTCGTCCAACCGGGGTTCCTGCTCCAGAAAACCCACGGTGAAACCCGGGGACAGGATCGCCTCGCCGACGAAATCTTTGTCTATCCCGGCCATTATCCGCAGCAGCGAGCTTTTACCCGCGCCGTTTAGACCCAGTACGCCGATTTTGGCACCGTAAAAATATGAAAGCGAAATGTCTTTCAACACGGGCTTTTTATCGTAGTACTTGCTGACCCCCATCATGGAATATATTATTTTGTTGACTTCAGCGCTCATCTTTAGATTGGAACCTCCGGATAGAAAGAAGCCGGTCCTGTTCAGGTCCCGCCGCCAAATCATCAACCCCTCAACCGATGGGCTGCGCCAATGGCGGCGTGGAGACTACCGGAATCCGGCCGATTGGAAAAATGCTCAATATTAACTGCGATGCCGTTTAAATGTCAAGGACAATGCCGCTGCCCCAGCGATTCCCGGTGAAGAGCGCCCTGTCCTTTGGAATCGGCCCGAAATCAGAATAATCAGAACACCGATTTCTGATTGTCAGGACTTCAGGATTCTTCCCTCGAATAAAAATATTTGAAATAATATTGGTCAGTTGCGATGAGGATGCAATGCCGGCGGCAATTTCGGGTCAACTTCAAGTCTGAAATGCGGAACCGCCAGTTCTCATATCATTGGTCGGAAGATCCTTATCCTCCTGTAAATACATAGAAAATAATAGTGGCACATATTTTGCTGATATTCGAGGGACAAAGTACCACCGATGAGATCAATGCATATACCCTATTTTAAAAAGGAGAACCGGATCATGTTGAATAAAAAACCATATATCGAAAGCCATAAGCACCTTGCGGAAAGCAGGTTGGCAGCCCGCTTGGAAATCCTCAAGACAAAGGGAATAAGCGCTGTCCAAATTCAAAGGGATACCACCGTAAAGCATTTTAAGGCCGAGATCCGCCAGGCCAAGTCTCAACTGGCAGATATTGCCAAGCTGGAATCACAGATCGCTCAGAAAGCTGAAATCAAGGCAAAAAAATTAGCGGCTCCGAAGGTTGAACCGCCCAAACCCAAACGAGCGTCTTCAGATCAGGAGAAAAAAAGAGCCAAAAAAGAAAAAAAGATTGCCGCCGCGGCCGTCGAAACCGAAGACTAGAAAACACCGCAAATTGATGGATAAATATTCGCGTGATCAGAACCCGCAGGTTCAGCGATCAAGGTTTTTCGGATGATAAAGTGCAGGAAACGATATGTAATGCCGGCAGTCTGCGTGATTGCACTGCTGGCCTGCGCCCAGCAGCGGCCGGTGCTGTATCCCAATGCCCACCTAAACCATGTCGGCCAATCCGCTGCCGAAAGAGATATCGATGCCTGTATTCAATTGGCTGTCGATTACGGTGCCGGCCAAGACAGCGGCGCCAGGGTCGCCAAGGATACGGGCAAGGGAGCGGCGGTCGGCGGGGCTGCCGGCGCAGCGGTTGGGGCGGTTGCCGGAAACCTTGGGCGCGGGGCTGCCGCAGGCGCGGCCGGCGGCGGGGCGGCCGCCATGACCCGCAGCGCGATCAATTCAGGCAAGCCGGATCCTGTTTTTAAAGGGTTCGTAGAGCAGTGTCTCCGTGATAAGGGGTATCAAACGGTCGGGTGGCGTTGAAATCAAAAAACCGTTCAATTCGCCGCCTTTTTCCGGTTGACATCTGTGAGAGCCTTCGCTATGGAATCATAGGATGTCATCCACCATACTTCGTTCATCCCGTCCCTGAATCTTTGCTATAATCTAAAAATATCCCTGAAAACGACCGTCACCTTTTGGTTCTATCGAGGCGTCCATGGCATATCAAGGCATCAATTGTTTTACCGGCAGCGCCGTTGAAATTGAAGTCGCGCAGCAGTGTATTTCAAAGATACGGGAAATTAAAAGTTCCAAAGGCCTGCCCTATGTTTCTCCCGGTTTTCTGGATATGCAGGTCAATGGCTATGGGGGCAGCGACTACAGTCTGGAGAATTTGACCGAAGATCACGTCCAAAAAATAATTCACTTTCTTCAATCCGCCGGTACGACGCAGCATGTGCCCACTCTCATCACCTCGCCCCGCAGGCAGCTGCTGAAAAACATTCGAAAAATTATTCAGGCAATGAAGCAGGCTGAAGATACTGCCGCTTCCATCGTCGGCATCCATATCGAAGGGCCTTTTATTTCGGATCGCGACGGCCCGCGGGGTGCTCACGACGGCGCCTATATTCGGGATCCGGATATCCATGAATTTCAGGAGTGGCTGGAGGCGGCCGAGGGGTACCTAAAAATTATCACCCTGGCGCCGGAGCGAAAGGGCGCGTTGGATTTTATCCGCCACGTTGCCCGGACCGGCGTCAAAGTGGCCATCGGCCACACGGCCGCCGATCCGGCCGTCATCCGTGATGCAATTGACGCCGGCGCCGGTCTGGCAACCCACCTGGGCAATGGCTGCCACGGCTTATTGCCGCGTCTGCACAATCCTATCTGGGAGCAGCTTGCGGCTGACGAATTGGCGGCCGGCATAATTTGTGACGGGTTTCATCTGCCGGCGTCGGTGGTGAAGGTCTTTTTGCGAGCCAAGGGTTTAAAGCGGCTTGTCCTGGTTAGTGATGCGGCCCTTCTGGCAGGCTGCAAACCGGGCGTCTACAAATGGGGCCGTATTGATGTCGAAGTCCATCAGGACGGCCACTTGGGACTTGCCGGCACCGAATTTCTGGCCGGTGCCGCCCATTTATTTGATTGGGACATCCCCTGCTTTATGGCTTTCACCGGAGCCGATTTGGCTGAAACGATTCCGCTGTGTACGGTCAACCCGGCCCGCATTCTTGAATTGCCCGATAATTACGGAAAGCTGCAAGTCGGTGCACCCGCCAACCTGGTGCTGTTCGATTTTTGCCCCGGAGATGCACGCTTGACCGTCAAAAAAACCGTAAGGCACGGCCAAGAAGTTTTTTGCCGGTCTTAACTGCTAAGAAAGCTGTCCCGCTGGTGGTGCCTCGCAATCAATAACCGAAAGCAGAAGGGAGGAAAAAATGAGGAAAATATTACTATTAAGTCTGGCCTTTGTCATGGGTGTCGGGATTGCTTATTCCGAAGGTGCGGATCTGTCTTTGCGCTTGGGCCATATCAGAGACACCAACCATCCGACGCATCTGGCAGCGCTTAAATTCAAAGAGCTGGTCCAGGAAAAATCCAACGGTCGGATTGAAATCAAAGTTTTCCCAAACAGTCAACTCGGCGGTCCTAAAGAGATGTTTGTGCAGATGCAGACGGGGGATCTCGATATGGTTTACGGGGGCATCAACACCTTCGCATGGATCAAGGGCGGGGAGGCATTCGAAATAACGGCGATTCCTTTTTTATTTCGAGATTATGACCACATGCGTCAGGTGCTTAATTCCGATACGTTTAAGCCCATCATTCAAGAGGCTGAAAAAAAGACCCATATAAAAGTTGTCAATATCAATGGCGACACGGCACCCCGAGGGCTGACGACTAAAAAAACTCCCGTAAAAAATGCGGATGATCTTAAAGGATTGAAAATCAGAACCGCCGCCAGCCCGACCGTTCTTGCCGCCATGAAAGCGCTCGGCGCTTTGCCCCAGCAGATCCCTTTTGCCGAGCTATACATGGCGTTGAAAACCGGGGTTGTCGACGCCCAGGAAAACGGCGCCATTGTGGTCGAGGCCAAAAGCCTGTATGAAGTCCAAAAGTACTACATGAAGACCGACTATATCCGCGATATCGAAACTTTTTACATGTCCGCCGACCGGTGGAGCGAGCTTTCCGCTGCAGATCAGAAACTGATCCATGAGGCCTCGGAAATCGCCGGCAACTACGAAACGGAGTTGACCCAGCAGCAGTTGAAGGATGTATACAGCCGGCTGAATGCGAAGATGACTATTATTAAGCCGGATTTAAACTCAATCAGGCAGCGCCTGGATGGCGTTTTTGATAGTTATGAAGGCGAAAAATGGCCGAAGGGTTTATTGCAAAAAATAAAAGATATGTAATCTAAACCGCACAGCGGGAAGGTTTCATTTTCTTCCCGCTGTTTCCAAGGCCGCCGCAACATGATCATCCTCCTATTTTTGATGATGTTTCTGCTGATCGGATTCGGTTTCAGTATCTGGACCTCGATGGGTATCAGCGGTCTGCTGTACATTCTGCTGCAGGACGAATTTTCCCTCAGGATCCTGGCATCGACGCTCGTATCAGGCATCGATTCACCCACCCTTGTGGCGATTCCTTTTTTCATGCTGGCCGGCGAATTGATGAATCGGGCCGGAATTACCCGGCAGCTCGCTGAATTTGCGGATTTATTTGTGGGGCGTTTTAGAGGCGGCTTGGCCTATGTGGCCATTGTGGTCAACATCATCATCGCCGGCGTTTCAGGATCGGCCGTTGCCGACGCGAGCGCCGTTTCCTCGGTGCTTTTGCCGATCATGAAAGAACGCGGGTACGACAGGCCTTTTTCGGCATCCATCAATGCCGCCGCCGCCGTGATCGGCCCGATTATACCGCCGAGCATACCGATGATATTCATCGGGGTTATCAGCGGAATCTCGATCGGCAAATTGTTTCTGGGCGGCGTTATTCCCGGCCTAATGATGGGCCTGATCCTGGCGGTGATGGTTGCTGTGAACAGCAAACGCCGCAATTATCCGGTGGTGATAAAGCCGCTGAAATGGTCAACCGTCGCCGCCATGTCCAGAAATGCTTCTTTTGCCCTCATGGCGCCCGGCATTATTGTCCTGGGCGTTATCTGGGGCATCGTCACCCTGGTAGAAGTTTCCGTGCTTGCCATTCTTTATATTCTTCTGATCTCTCTGTTTATTTACCGCAGTATCCGGCTTAAAGATATCCCCAGCATATTTTCGCAGGCCGCTGTGTTTTCTTCTTCAATCATGATCATCTTTGCGGTCGTCGGTCTTTACCAGTACATCGTTGCATCTGAACAGCTGGGCGAAAAACTCGGGGTATTCATCACCACCATGCACTTAAATCGCTATACCTTTCTATTGCTGGCCAATTTGTTTTTTCTTTTTATGGGCTGCCTGTTGGACGCCGTTCCGGTGATGCTCATTTTTTTCCCTGTGCTCCTGCCGGTGGCCGTTGGTCTTGGAATTGATCCGACCCATTTTGGCGTCATCGTCGTTATGAATTTGATGATCGGCCTGCTCACGCCTCCGATCGGTGCCCTGCTGTTTCTGGAGGCCAAAATCGCCGACATTAAATTCGATACTCTCGTCCGCCACGTGTGGCCATACACGACATCGCTCATTTTGGTGCTCCTGCTCTGTACCTATTTTCCTCAAATGGTATTATTAATTCCGAATTTGCTTTTATAGGCGGCAAATAATGAAAAATATAGGCGTAAAGACAATTTATTTTTTTCAATGGACGGCCGGAATTCTATTTCTAATTTTGTTTGGGCTGATTATTTTAAGGGTTACACTGAGATATTTTCTGGGGATCAGCTGGCTCTGGATACCTGATTTTTCGAGGCTGCTTTTTATTTGGATTGTCTTTATCGGCGCCACCGTGCTCTACGCACGTCATGAACATCTGGTGATGGATCTGTTTGTGAATAAAATCAAACCGGAAACATTAAAAAATCTGGCCGTGGTTCAGGATATCGTGCTGGCGTTTTTTCTGTTGGTACTCATCACCAGGGGAGCCGAGGTGGCAAAAGTCAGAATGCGTATTCCATTTGACACATGGGACTTCCCTACCGGGACGGCTTACGCGGCCGTGCCGGTTTGCTGCACGGTTATGCTTCTGATGACCCTCGGGCGGCTGTGGAATGCGTTTAAAAAAAGGAGTATAAAAGGAGTATGAAATGACAGAACCCGCAGAATTTTATAAAGAAAGTGTGATCAATGTTCTAAATCGAATTTATTCGGAGTTGGATTCCATTAAAAAGGCAGCGTCGGTGGTAGCCGCATCGATTGCGCATGACCATGCGGTGCATGTCATCGGACCCGGGGGGCATTCCAATATGGGCGCCGAGGAAGTCTTCTGGCGGGCGGGGGGCCTGGCGCCGATCAATGCGATTCTCGATCCGGGCACCAATTTGATCCACGGGGCCAAGCGATCCAATATTATCGAAAGAACACCCGGATATGCCGCCCGGGTGCTGGACGCCTATCAAGTGGGCCGTCAGCCGGGCGAAGTCATCATTATTGTAAACGCCTACGGTGTCAATGCCATGTGCATCGATACCGTGCTGGAAGCAAAAAGACGAAAGATGGTATCCATCGGCGTCACTTCCAGATCCTTTGCCGACAGCCTGCCGGCCGATCATCCGTCGCGTCATCCCGCGGGCAAAAATTTGTATGCTGAGGTCGATCATTTCCTGAATTGCCATTTGCCGTATGGAGATGCCGTTGTGGAAATTGAGGGCTGTGCCCAAAAGACCGGCCCCACATCAACGATCTGCAACGTTTTTACCATCAACCTGCTCGTCATTGAAACTGTAAGGGAACTGGTGGCCATGGGGATCGATCCGCCCCTCTGGCGGAGCGCCAATCTGCCCGGCGGAGACGAAGCCAACCGCAAGCTCGAAGCGCAGTGGATCCCCCGAATTAAACATTTAGGCTAAGGGCTCACTCAAATTATGGTGATTCGACCTTCCCGAAAAACAGATGCCCATTTCATGTCGCATATCTACGTGCAAACCTGGCGGGATACCTACCTGAGTGTAATACCCTATGGCTACTTATTGGAAATGTCGGTTCCCCGGCATGAACGCGCATTTTATGATGAGCTTGACAACAAACAGATCATCAGTTTTGTCGCTGAAAATGCCGGAAGGGTGGTCGGCTTTATCACCGGCGGCTACGAGAGCAGCGGCGACGATGTTTACCGCGGTGAAATCTTCACCCTGTATGTGCTGAGAAATCTTCAGGGCAAGGGCATCGGAGCGAAGCTTGTTGCCGCATTGGCGCGGCAATTTAACCAATCCGGCATTTATTCAATGCTGGTGAGAGTTCTCAAACGCAATCCCTACCGGCGATTTTATAAAAAAATTAACGGCACCTATCTCAAAAGCGAACGCCTGCCATTTGCCGGAGAATTCTTGGAGTTGGAGATCTACGGTTGGATAGATACAACCCTCATCTACGATTAAACCTTCTTTTCAGTAAATACCTTGTAAATATAGGGTCTCCCGATATATTCTCCTCTTTTAAAACCAAATGAAAATATGATATGAAAGATGGACGTTGTCTGAACCTCTTTTATCATGAAAAAAACCCTAATGACCGTAAAGGAGAGGACCATGGCTCTAATTGAATTCGTTAAACCCGACAAGGCCCAGGGTCAAACCAAGGAAATTTATGATACCATGCTGAAAAATGCCGGCGTAATTCCCGCCCCGCTTCAGCTGGCGAGCGCCAGCCCTTACATGTTGAATATGGTTTGGCAGTCGATCCGGTACTATACCCGGCATCCGAATTTGGGGTTCGGACTGCTTTCCAGCATCCGCTATCTGGTGGCCCAACAATACGATTACGTTTTCTGTACCGGCTTCAATAAGAATCTGTTAAAGATGCAGGGGTTGTCGGATGAAGATATATCAAAGATGGAAAAAGACCCTCTCCAGGCACCTTTGGATGACAGGGATCGGGCGATGGTGGCCTTTGTGATGAAGGCGGTCAAAACACCCGACGCCGTTGAAAAGGAGGATCTGGATCAACTGCATGCGTTGGGCTGGATGGACAGCGATATCATGGATGCCATGGCACACGCCACCAATATGATCGGATCCAGCATCCTGATGAAAACCTTCAAAATGGATCAGGCCTGCTGAACGCGTGTATTACCGCAGAACCCCTCCGGGTGTTGCGAACAAGGCCCAAGGGAAGTATGCTTGCGCCCGCGTTGCGCTCCCAATAGCCGGCGCGGCACGAACAGATCGACGGCCTGGGCCGACAGGATGTCGAAATGTCCGGCAAGCGTTCACCGCCTGGGCGCTAGTGTAGTGATCAGATTCCGGAAACGATTGCCGGCAACCCGATTTCCGATTCTGGTTGCCGGCGCAATTGCCTAATAAAGATCCCGTCGAATATCCTGCCGCTTACGGGGCTTTTTTAAACTTTCGAATCCCCGCGCACAAGATCAGGAATCCTCCGAACACCAAAGATATCCGGCCCAGATAATCTCCATGTCGAGCGAAAAAAGTTTGCCCTTGGCAAAGATGAATCTTTCCCTTGAGGGACGTTTTTTTCCACCATGGAGTCCTGGCGATAACCTGGCCTTTGGCGTTGATCAGGGCAGAAATTCCGGTATTGGCCGCCCGCACAAAATCGCGCCGGTTTTCGATGGCCCGCACCGGGCTGAAATTGAAGTGGTATCGATAGCCGGGCGTGTTTTTCCACCATCCGTCGTTGGTGAGCATGCAGATAAAGCCCTTTTCTTTGGGCAGGTTTCGGGAGCAGTAGGGGCCGAAAATGGATTCATAACACAGGATCGGCAGGATGGAAATCGAAGCGTCAGGCACTACAAAGGTAGTGCTTTCTTGGCGATTACTGTAAGTGCCGGTGTATCCGCCGAGCTCCAGGGAGTATTTCCCCAAAAAGCCCAGATATTGAACAAAGGGCATACGTTCGAACAGGGGTACCAACTTGGTTTTGTGGTAGAACCGGGGTGCGGATGCAGGGCCTGCCGGCAGAAAAAGCGCCGTATTAAAGGCCTCGTAGTAAAAGTTTTCCTGCCGATTGAAACGACTCCCCGGCGGAATGTCTTCATTGCCAAGTTTCTGAAAGCTGTGGACGCCCAGAATAATATTCAGCCCGGGGTGTTTTTTCCGGAATTCCAGCAAATATCGGTAGTTGATCGATGCCGAAGGATCCCGCTCGTCAATCTGCTCTACAATGAGGGTTTCCGGTCCAAACAGGTATTGGGTTTTGTCATCGACAATCGCTTCAGCCGTCCTGAAAAACTCCGCCACGTGGCGCGCATAATTTTGCGGGTCGAATTTTTCCGTGTATGGATCCAGGTTGGGCTGAATCAGAGCTATATTTACGGTTTTGCCTTCCTCTTCAAAGTTTTGGAAAATAAGATAGGATCCCAAGATGGGGATAAGAATGAGCATCAGAGCGCCTGCGCCGACCGGGGCAATGGAACCCGGGCCTTTTTGCCGATAGATGGCATATACCCGCAAGAGCGCAAAGTTGGCCATTATGATCCAGAGCGTCCCGCCGCGGACACCGGTAAACTCGTACCATTGGATGAGTTTGGGTGCGGTGGCCAGGGCGTTGCCCAGATTGAGCCAGGGCCAGGCCAGGTCCCAGGATAAATGAAAATGCTCGTAGCCCATCCAAATGATCACAAAAGGGAACCACAAGGGAATTTTCAGGATTGTCCGGATACGGCTTGCCAGCCAGAAGACCAGCGCCTGCAGCAATGAATTTGCGAGTATGATGAGGATGGCGCCCACAAATTGGGCCCGGGCCACCCACCAGGTTCCCAGGATATTCCACAGCAGGAAGCTGACCAAGGCATAGTTGAATAGGGCGTAGGAGTTTGGGTGATGTCGGACTTCCTCTTCCAGCGTCAAAAGGGGCACCCAGGCAAAAAAAATAAGAAAGAACAAAGCTGAAACAGACCAGGGCAATCCCAACAGCAGGCCGCTGGTCAGAGACAGGAAAAGGTATTTTCTGATATGCATAGCGATATAGTTATACGGGATTCAGAAAATTCTGACAACATTGAAAATGAATATGAACAAGGCGCTCAAAAGATGATCGCGCTCCTATTGACTTTTTTGCACGGCAGTCTAATTCTATACCCATTAAGTATGATAAGGAGATAAAGATGAGTGTTTTAATCAAAGGGGGAACTGTTGTAACGGCTGAACAAACACTGCGGGCCGATGTTTTGTGCGTTGACGGGAAAATTGTGGAAATTGCCGAAAAGATCGATAATCCCGGCGGCTGCCAACAGATCGACGCTGGCGGCCAATATGTCATGCCGGGGGGCATCGATCCCCACACGCACATGCAGCTGCCCTTTATGGGAACCGTGGCGAGCGAAGATTTTTTCAGCGGAACCGTCGCTGGGCTGGCCGGTGGTACGACCATGATTATCGATTTCGTGATCCCCAATAAGCAGCAAAGCCTTATGGAGGCGTACCAGCAGTGGCGCGAGTGGGCCCAAAAATCAGTGTCAGACTACAGTTTTCATGTCGCGGTGACCTGGTGGGACGACACCGTTGAGCGCGATATGGGAATTTTGGTTCGAGAGCATGGCGTCAATAGTTTTAAACATTTCATGGCCTACAAAGGGGCGATCATGGCCGATGATGAGATCCTGGTCAACAGCTTCTCGCGTGCCCTTGAGTTGGGCGCGGTGCCGACCGTTCACGCGGAAAACGGCGAACTGGTGTTTCGCCTGCAGAACAATCTGTTTTCCCGGGGCATCACCGGGCCGGAGGGGCACCCGCTTTCGCGTCCGCCGGAAGTCGAGGGCGAAGCGGCCAACCGTGCGATTCGAATTGCCGAAGCGCTGCATGTGCCGGTTTATATCGTGCATGTTTCCGCAAGACAGGCGTTGGAAGCGGTGACCCGGGCACGCAATGAGGGACAGCGCGTCTTCGGGGAAGTGTTGGCCGGACACCTGTTGATTGATGACTCCGTTTATCGCGATACCGACTGGGGGCGTGCCGCAGCGCATGTCATGAGCCCGCCGTTTCGACCGAAAGAGCATCAGGCGGCGTTGTGGAAGGGGCTGCAATCGGGCAATCTGCAAACAACGGCCACCGATCATTGCTGTTTTTGTCATGACCAAAAGGCCATGGGGCTTGAAGATTTTCGCAAAATTCCCAACGGCACGGGCGGGGTGGAAAACCGACTGGAAGTATTATGGCACCACGGGGTTAATACGGGACGATTGACCATGAATGAATTTGTGCGGGTGACATCAACCAACGCCGCGCAAATTTTTAATATCTATCCCCGCAAAGGCAGCATTACCATCGGCGCAGATGCTGATCTGGTCGTGTGGGATCCGGCGGCCACCAAAACGATTTCCGCCAAAACACATCACCAGAAAGTCGACTTCAATATCTTTGAAGGCATGACGGTCAAAGGCTGCGCGTCGCATACCATCAGCAACGGAAAACTGGTCTATGCCGACGGAGCGCTGCATGTCGAAAAAGGCGCCGGCAACTATGTCAATCGCCCGCCGTATGCGCCTTTTTATAATGCAGTGATAAAACAGGCCCAGGCCAATGCGCCGGCGCCGGTGAATCGATAACAATAATTTTGAGGACCTGAATATGTCAGATTCCAAGAAGGCATCCGCTGATCGGTCTGCCAACAAGTCTGTCGGCAGATTGTCCGAGGATCAGATAAAGGCGAATTTCATTGAAATGCACCCGCCGCTTTCCGCTTCACAGGCATACATTGAGGCGTGCCGATGCTATTTTTGCTACGACGCGCCGTGCACCGCCGCGTGCCCGACCGGCATTGATATTCCTGAATTTATCAAAAGGATTCAGTCCGGCAATACGAAAGGCTCCGCGCGCAAGATTCTGGAGCAAAACATTATGGGCGGGATGTGCGCCCGGGTCTGCCCGACGGAAGTTTTGTGTGAAGCGGCCTGCGTTCGCAATACCCATGAAAGCAAACCGGTCGCAATCGGCTTGCTGCAGCGGTATGCAACCGAAGAGGTCATTGAAAAAAGGGTCCCGTTATTCGAGCGTATCACACCGACAGGCAAAAAGGTGGCGGTGGTCGGCGCCGGACCCGCCGGGCTGTCATGTGCGCATCGGCTGGCGTCCTGGGGCCATAGCGTAACGGTTTTCGACAAGAACGAGAAGGCCGGCGGACTGAATGAATACGGCATTGCAGCTTATAAAGCCCTGAATGACATTGCCCAAAAAGAGGTTGATTATATTCTCGAAATCGGCGGGATTGAGATCAAACCCAAGGTTCAGCTGGGAGTCGACTTCACGCTTGATCAACTTCGCGCCGAATACGACGCGGTTTTTATCGCGATCGGGCTCGCCGGCGTCAACCGGTTTAAAATCCCGGGGGAAGAGGCTGACGGCGTGATGGACGCGGTGAATTATATTTACGATTTGCGCCGGGCGGAGCTGATGTCGCAGCTTCCGGTGGGCGATAAAGTTGTGGTCATCGGTGGGGGTATGACCGCCATCGATATCGCGGTTCAATCAAAAAAGCTGGGGGCGTCCGAAGTCACCATCGCCTATCGGCGCGACAAAGCGAATATGAACGCCAGTGAGCACGAACAGCACTATGCTCAGATAAATGATGTCAAGCTGAGATACTGCTCCAGCCCCAAAAGGGTGTTAAGCAAAGACGGCCGTCTGACCGGTATTGAATTTGACGTCACGCGGGTGGATCAGGAAGGCAACATTTCGAAAACCGGAAAATCCTATCAACTGGAAGCCGATGTGCTTTTTAAAGCAATCGGCCAGACACTGTCGGTCGAGCAGCTGGGAGAGTCGGCGAGCGGCCTCGCCTTTGAAAACGGCCGGATCGCCGTTAACGATGATCGCAAGACGTCGCTGGACAATGTGTGGGCGGGGGGTGATTGCGTATCCGGCGGCGAAGATTTGACCGTCCGCGCCGTTGAGGACGGCAAACTGGCGGCCCAGTCGATCCATGCGCATCTTCATAATTCATAAACAATGAATGCGATTCCGGCGGACCCGGCTTTGAGTTGCCGCCTAAGGGGGCTTTGGAAATAATTATCAGGAGTACTGGAGTTATGGAATATAAACATCCCCACGGCGAGGAAAAATAATGGCTAATTTACAAACCAATTTTTGCGGCATTACATCTCCCAACCCTTTTTGGCTCGCCTCCGGCCCGCCGACAGATAAGGACTACAACGTCAACCGTGCATTCGAAGCGGGTTGGGGCGGCGTCGTCTGGAAAACATTGGGCGAAGACCCGCATATCGTCAATGTGAACGGCCCCAGATATGCCGCGTTGCACGGCAATGATCGGCAGGTGATCGGCTTTAATAATATTGAGCTGATTTCAGACCGGCCTTTGCAAACCAATCTGAAAGAGATGCGGCAGATCAAACGGGATTGGCCGGAGAGGCCTTTAATTGCCTCGGTAATGCTGCCGATGAACGAGGCCTCCTGGGCCGAATATGTTCCGATGATAGAAGACACCGGGGCGGATGGCTTTGAGCTTAACTTCGGCTGCCCCCACGGCATGTCCGAAAGGGGCATGGGGTCCGCGGTGGGGCAAGTGCCGGAATATGTGCAAATGACCGTCGAATGGTGCAAGAAGTACACATCGGTTCCGGTGATTGTTAAATTGACCCCCAATGTTACCAACATTCTCCACCCGGCCAAGGCCGCTAAAGCGGGCGGTGCCGATGCCGTCTCTTTAATCAATACGATCAACTCGATTATGCGCGTTGACTACGATTCGCTGACGATGTATCCCACTACCGACGGCATGGGGACCCACGGCGGGTATTGTGGTGAAGCCGTCAAGCCCATCGCGCTCAACATGGTCGCCGAGATTGCCCGCACACCGGAAACCCGTGGTATCCCGATCTCAGGCATCGGCGGCATAACCACCTGGCGGGATGCGGTCGATTTTATCGCCTTGGGAGCCACCACCGTGCAGGTGTGCACCGCGGCAATGGTGTATGGCTTCAAGATCGTGGAAGGCCTGATCGACGGGTTGAGCAATTTCCTTGATGAAAAAGGGATGGCATCGGTTCATGATCTGGTGGGCCGGGCGCTGCCGTCCGTGACCGACTGGAAATTTCTGAATTTAAACTACATCGAAAAAGCATTTATCGACCAGCAATTATGCATTAAATGCGGCAAGTGCTATATCGCCTGTGAAGATACGGCCCACCAGGCAATTACCCATACCGTCGACGGCGAGCGCAAGTTTGTCGTCAAAGACGAAGCGTGCGTGGGCTGCAACCTGTGTGTCAGCGTCTGTCCCATCGAAAATTGCATCACCATGAGGCAGTTAAGCGAAGGCATAGACCCCCGTACCGGACTGGCTGTGAATCCCGAGCCCGCTGACTGGACGGCCCATCCCAACAACCCGCTGAAAGCCGAAGACGCCTAGCCGCGGTTCTCAAACCGCAGGAGATCTGCCATGAATGAGGATAACACCATCAACGAAAGCCGCCGTTCGTTTCTTAGAATCGCCGCGACCACCTTCGCATGGCTCTCTTTGGCGGGCCTGTCCCGGCCGGCCTCAGCCGAAACTGCTGCCAGCCAAAAATCTGTGAAGATCGGCGTCATCGGATCGGGCCACATCGGCGGCACCCTCGGTGCGTTGTGGGTGAAGGCTGGCCATGAAGTTTTGTTTTCGTCGCGCCATCCAGATGAACTGAAGGGACTCGTCGAGAGCCTCGGGCCCGCGGCTCGGGCCGGAACGCCCCGGGAAGCGGCCGTTTTCGGCGAAGTCGTTCTTATCTCGGTCCCTTACCACGCGGTCCCGGAGATCGGTCGGGACCTCGCGAACGAACTTGCGGGCAAGGTGGTGCTCGAGACCGGAAACCCTTATCCGTCGCGGGACGGTGACATGGCGGTCAAAGCGCGGGCCAGGGGGACGGGTCTTGCCTCAGCCGAGTTTCTGCCCGGCGTGCGCCTCGTCCGCGCCTTCAACTCAGTCGGCTACATGTCCCTGCGCAGCGAGGCGCACCGCTCCGGCGACCGCGTCGCAATCCCGCTTGCAAGCGATGACCGGCAAGCACTCGCGGTCGCTTCCCAGTTGGTGGAAGACGCCGGCTTCGAGCCGGTGGTTGTCGGGGCTTTGATCCGCGCCAAGGACTTCGACGTCGGCACCCCGGTCTACGGCCAGGCGCTCACGGCGGGCGAGCTGCGCCGGAAACTCGGGATAGATTGAGTCGGATCGGCCGGTGTCCGTGATTCAGGAAGGAGTGGCAATCAGCGCCCAGTGTCGATGGAGACCGGAGCTCAGCTGTGCGGATACGCACCCGACCCTCAAGGCGTGGGTCGAGACGTAGGCTTTTGCCGATATCCGGGCGACGTTATTTGAGCCGGTATCGGAGACCGCCCTGTTGCACCTGCTATCCGTCGGCCTCTACAGGAACAACCATCAGGCGCCGGCGGCTGTGGCCGCGCACGATATCAATTTCGACCGGCTGCGCGATGGGCCATTCCGAAAGGAAGCGATGAAGGTCATCCACGCTTTGAACCGCCGAGCCGTTCATGGCCACAACCAAATCCCTCACCTGCATGCCGGCGAGCCCGGCCGGACTCCGGGGCTCTACGGATAAAACTTCAGCGGCATAATTTTTGTTCAAGCCGTGAAAACGGACGAGACGCCGATCCAGCGGTCGCTGCCGCACGGTAATACCTAAAAACCCGCGGCGTACCCTGCCGTGGGTCAGGATCTGCGAGACAACCCACCGGGCGGTATTGGCCGGAATCGAAAAGCCGATCCCCTGGGCCATTGGGATAATCGCCGTATTGATCCCCACCACCTTTCCGGCCGAATCCACCAGCGGCCCGCCGGAATTGCCGGGGTTCAGCGGGGCGGTGTGTTGGATGATATTTTCAATCAACCGCCCTTGGGTGCTTCTCAAGGCCCGTCCGAGAGCACTGACCACCCCGGTGGATACGGTCGATTGAAAGCCGAAAGGGTTGCCCATCGCAATGACCAGTTGGCCGACCCTCAGCCGATCGGAACCGCCCAGAGTTGAACATGGCAGATAAGACGCATTCGCGCGGATCACCGCCAGGTCGGTGGCCGGATCCTGGCCAATCAATGTCGCCGAAATGCTGGTACCATCCGTGAGCCTGACCTTCAGGCTCTTTGCATTTTGGATGACGTGATCGTTGGTCAGAATATAGCCGTCCGGGGCAATGACCACACCGGATCCGGCTCCAACCTGATCGGTTGCCTGTCGGTTTTGTTTTTGGCTGCCTGAAATGCTGACCACCGCCGGGCCCACGGAATCCACTACCGATACCACCGCCCGCGAATAAGCGTCCAGCAATTCAAGATCGGCATCGCTTGCTTGTCTTATTTCCGAATCGTCGGTTGGACTCGGATTGTCGATATCTCCATTGATGAGCATGAGTAAATGTTTTAATTGCGCATCCATCTTCCAAACTCCTTGAAATCTTTTTCAGATTGGCAATCGATATCCATAATCATACGTTCACCTAACTAATATAGATATGTGTTTCGGCAATTCAAGCAGGCTGCCGCATTCGAGATATCCATATTATCCGAAACCCGGCATAATTTTTATTTCTTGCGTTTTCAGGCGGCTGAAAATAAAAGATGACTTGCAACCTTTTACACGCAACGCGAAATTCAATGAATAGGAGGTCCGACCATGGCTACGACGACGGTTCGCTGGTTGAATGAAAAACACTTTGTGGGTATTGATTCCGGGGGACACTCGGTGGTGTTGTCCGGGCAAAAAAACGGCATCGGCGTCAGTCCCTCCCAGATGCTGCTGGTTGCACTGGCCGCCTGCTCAGCGGTGGATGTGGTCGGCATATTGGAAAAAAAACGCAAGAAATTAACCCTGCTGGAGGTCACCACCAGCGGTGAACAGGATCCGGAACCGCCGTGGGCCTACCGCAAGATTCATGTCAGATATCGCGTGGGCGGTGAGGGGCTGACGGATAAAGCGGTTGCGCAGGCCATCGACCTTTCGCAGGAAAAATATTGCTCGGTGGCCGCTACGGTCAGGGGTGTTGCGCAGATCACCACCGAATATGAAATTGTGGCGCCCGCCGCCGAATAGCGGGCTGGCAGGGACACCCCTTCTTTTTTCAGACGAATCGACCTCGACTAACGCCTGCTGCCGCTAACCCGCCAACCTGGGCAGCAGCAAGGGGATGCCCGGAACCAGGATAACGATGGTGATTCGAACCACGTCGGCGATCGCAAAAGGGATGATTCCCCGGTAGATGGTTGCCAGCTTCACATTCTCAACGGTGCTTTTGATCACAAACAGGTTCATGCCGACCGGCGGGGTGATCAAGGCCAGCTCGGAGACCATCACCACCACAATGCCGAACCAGATGGCATCGAATCCGAGTCCGGAAACAATGGGGAAGAAAATAGGCACCGTCAGCAGGATCATGGCCAAGGAATCCAGGAAGCAGCCCAACAAAAAATAAACCAGCATCATGTTGGCAATAACTCCCATGGGTCCGACGCCATGGCGGGTGATCACATCCGAGAGCGCCTGGGGAAGACCGGCCAGACTTACGAAGTTGGAGAAGATAATGGCGCCCACCAGTACGATAAACAGCATCGTTGTAATTTTGGCGGTTTCCAAAAGGCAGTCCAGAAAAATTCTGGGCGTCAACGCCCGCCGCCAAAGTGCAAAAACCAGGGCGCCGAAGGCCCCGGCGCCCCCGGCCTCGGTCGGCGTGAAAATACCCGCATAAATGCCCCCGATGATGAAAATAAAGAGCAGGGCCATGGCGCTGACCCGCTTCAGACGATTGAACCGCTCTTTATACCCGATGCGCTCCGCCCGCGGTCCCGAGGCCGGATTGATGGTGGTCGTTATGGAGATGGTCAGCATGTAAAGGCCGATCGTCATCAGGCCCGGCAAAATTCCGGCCAGGAAAAGCTTGCCGATATCAGTGCCGGTCATAATCCCGTATATGACCAGGATCACCGACGGGGGTATCAGAATGCCCAGCGTCCCGCCGGATGCGATCGAACCGACTGCCAAAGTATCGCTGTAGCCGTAGCGCCGCATTGAGGGCATGGCCACCTGGGCCATCGTCGCTGCCGTCGCCAGTGACGAACCGCACACGGCCGCAAACCCGCCGCAGGCGGCGATCGTGGCCATGGCGAGCCCTCCCCGCCGATGACCGAGGAAGGCATGGGCGGCATCGTAGAGATCCCGCGACAAATTGGCCCGATTCACAAAGGTGCCCATCAGAACGAACATGGGAACGACGCTCAATTCGTAGTTCATGGTTACCGAGACCGGCAGTTGGCCGAGCATCCCCAGGGCCGCTTTTAGCCCAACGATGCCTGCAATGCCCAATGCCCCAACCAGCAGCATTGCAAAAGAGATAGGCGTGCCCAGCGCCATTAAAAAAAGCATCGCACCAAAGCCGATCAGCGATATTTCCCAGCTTCCCACAGTCAGCTATTCCTGTTCAGAGTTTGAGGTAAACGTTTTGGCAGAATCCCAGACATTCAAAAAGAAAGCCAGGGCGGCGACGGCCAGCATGACCGCCATGGTCTGAGCGATTATTCCGCGGGGGATCTGCAGTTCCATGGTTGTCTCATTGACCCTGCTCAACCGCTCGCCGTACACCCAGATTCGCCATGAGATCACCAGGGCGGTGACCGCACATAAAAGATTGACAAAAATTCCTTGAACCGCCCTCAACCGGGCAGAAAGGAAGGCCGACACAAAGTCCGCCGAGATGTGCTGCTGGGCTCTGGACACCAGCGGCAGCCCGGCAAATATGAGCCCGCCCATCAGCACCTCAACCAGCTCATAGGCCCCAAAGATCGGTTTGTTGAAGATGTAGCGGCCGACGACATCCGCAAAGACGAGGATCATGAGCACCCCCGCCATCAGGCCGGCAAATAGGGAAAGGCCCTGATTAAGCATCTTGATGATGGAAGGGCGTCGCCTCCGGTCGGCGTCTCTGGTTTGACCATGGTTGGCGCTCACGGGACGTTGACTTTTCTGACCGCGCGGTAGTCATGCGCCATGAATTTGGCGTAGTCATATATCTCCTGACCCGGCAGGCCGCGTTTATTGGCCTCGGCAATCCATTCATCGGTCATCGGCTGGAGGATCTTTTTCATTTTCTCCACTTCGGAATCGCTTAAAGTATGAAACTTGACCCCCGCCTGTGTCATGTCTGCCAGGCCGACGTTGTCGCCGTTGGTCCAGGCCCAGCCGGCCAGCATCGCAATGCCCAGGCCGGAGTGCTTCAAAATGGCCTGTCGCTGCTGGTCCGTCAGGCTGTTCCACTTGGCATCATTGATGGCCATCCAAAAAGTATCGGTATACAGTCCTCCGGGTATTTGAGTTGCATTTTTGATGACGGGCGTGATTTTGAATACGGCGATGGATTCAGCCGGAAACGTGATTCCGTCGGCCACCCCTCTGGCCATTGCCTGCTGGGCCTCTGTCGGAGGCAGTTGAACGGGTGTTCCTCCCAGCATGCCGATCATTTTGCCGGTCGTGTTGCCGCCGACGCGGATTTTTTTGCCCTTTAAATCTTCCACGCTAAGAACCGCTTCATCGCGCATGTTAAGAAGCGGATTGGAATGGGCGAATAAACCGACGACTTTGGCCCCCTTGTGCTCGCCGTACAAATGGCCGTATTTTTCGTAAGTCAACCACATGGCGGCTGAGCCGGCCCATGGATCGGGTGACATGAACGGCAGGTCCATGACCTGCGTCATGGTGAAACGGCCGGGGTTGTGGCCTGAAACCCCCCAGCCGACATCAATGGTCCCGTCGACAACCAAATCCCAATAGGTGTTGGGGCGGCCCAAAGCGGAGGTCATGATCTCAAACTTCAGGGTATTGCCGGACTCTTTCTCGATGGCCCGGGCCCAGGGCTCCAATATCGCCTTGGTAATCAGATGAAATCCGGGAACCCAGTTCCCCACTCTCAGTACGGTCGTTTCAGCCGCAGCAGGACCCGCCGACTCTGCCGCTATGACCATCAACAATACCAGGCCGACCATTATCTTTTTGCCAGTAAACATTGCTGCCTCCTTTCATGTTTGAGGGGTAGTAAAATTGCCGTATATCAGGTGTTGCCGATTTTTCAGGATCTTTTTCTCTTACTTAATCCGGATGAACCGGAACCCAAAAGGTATCTCGCTAAGACGCTAAGATTAAATTAATAACTCACCGTTGCGGGCTTTGCGGCTTTGCGAGAAAATTTTTTTATCACAAAATGCAAAGATATTACTTTTAAGATGGCAAAAAATGAATTTACCTGCACACCCCAAGGGTTTTCGGCGCTGGGGCAGGCGGCACGCTGCCGGCTAGCTCAGAGGCCACTTGAGTACCGGGCGAATCCCCGCGCGATCCATCAGCTTGCGGCTCAATCTATCGACGTTGCGATAGATCTCCTCCTCATCGACATTGACCATGCAGCCGTGATCGAGGATCTTTTCGCCGGCAATAAAAACACTGTCTATGCTGCGATCGGTAACGGCATAGACCAGACTGTTGGCAAGGTTCAGCAAAGGGTGCCATTCCGGGTGACGACGGTCAAAGATAACCAGATCAGCGCTTTTGCCCACCTCGATCGAGCCGATGTCGTCCTCCATCAGCAAGGCTTCCGCCCCATCCAGGGTGGCCATTTCCAGCACGGTCTCCGCCGGGAAAACACGATAGTCCCGGTGCGAATCCTTAAAGATTTGGGCGACCAGATGAATAATTCGCATCATGTTGACGTGATCCGAACCGTTGGCGCTGTCGGCGCCTAAAGAAACGCAGACGCCGGCAGATTTCATTTCCGGAAATCGGCCGTATTTGCTCAGCCCTTTGCAGTGCTTCATGGCAGCCGTCGGACAGTGGGATACCTTAACCTGGTAACTTTTTAACAGGTCTAAGTCCTCATCATCGGCATAAACCATGTGGGTAATCTTGACATTGCGATCCAGCACGCCCAGATCGGCGAAATGTCTTAACGATCGCATGGTGGCGACTGTTTCCATGGAGGGGATGTTCGAGGCATGCATGAATCCCAATCCAAGGCCGCGGCTGTCGGCAAGCTGCTTGGCGCCGATCAGCAATTCATCCGATGCGGTATCCATGCCCAGCACCAACGGCCAGCACGTGATCCGAGGATCATTCAGCCTTGCGATGAAATCAATCAGCTTGGCGTTGTTCTCCAGAGCCGCGTCGGTGCTCTGCCTGAGGCTGATCGGCTCAGGACGCAAGTCCCAGGTCCATCTTCCCAGGATGCCGCGGATGCCTGTTTGCTGCATGGCCCGGGCGGCTTCTTCGGGATGGATGCAAGTTCCGGCCTCGCAGAAGGTGGTGGTTCCGGACCGCACCATTTCGATGGTTGCCAGCATGGTTGCGAAATATTCATCTTCGGCCGACAGGTTGGCATAGATGGGCATGAGCCAGTTCGGCATCCAGTCTGCGGCATCATCCGGAATCAGGCTCCGGCAGATATGCTCGGAAAGATGAACATGGGTATCGATAAAGCCCGGCAGAACAACTTTGTCTCCGGCTTCTATGCGGTTGGGGGTCGGAAAATCAGATTTTACCTGATCGGATTGGCCGACGGCCAGGATTTTATCGCCTTCAATCAGAACCGCACCGTCTCGGATCACCCTTCTGTCCGGATCCATGGTAACGATCAGGGCGCCGTCGATCAGAGTTCTATTCACTGACGTCCGCCTCCATTTCTGCCAATTCCCACAAGATGCCTCCGGTCTGCTGCGGGTCTAAAAAGGCTACCCGGCCGTGGGGTGTCGCCATCGGAAAGCCGGCCAGCGGCTTGATTCCCCGGCTTTCCAGCATTTTCAAAGTTTCGTCGAACCGGGATACCTCAAACGCGATGTGATGAAATCCCGGGTCCGTCAATAGCGGGGTTTCTCCCCAGGACGCGGGCAGATGGTGCTCGGCCAGTTCAATGGAGCCGCCAGCCAGGTGAAAAAAAGCGGTTTTGACTTCTCCGGCGCCGTCTTCCAAAGTCATGGTCTTTATTTCAGGGCACGGCGCTCCCAGAAGTCCGCTGAAGAGCTTCACGGATTCCGCTATGTTTTCAATGTCAAAGCAAATGTGGCTAAGCCGACCCAGGGCAGTCATTTATTTCCCCTTAATCCTTCATGTTATAGTCTTAATTGTGAATTCTTTGCATTTTATGCAAAAATTTTTTCATCACGAAAACACGAAATCTTGGAAGCACGAAATTTATAATGTCTTTTTTTCGTGATTTCGTCCTTTCGTACTTTCGTGATTAATTTATCCCCTTTGGTCTCGGCTTGTCCGGGTTGGATTAAAGAACTTCAATTCCGCCCGAGACGCAGAAGTGCTGGGCGGTAATGCCGCTGGCATCATCGCTGGCCAGAAAAACCGCAGCCGAGGCGACCTCTTCGGGCTTTACAAACCGCTTGATGGGAATCTGGTCTTCGTACCACTTTTTCATCTCATCAAATGTTTGACCCGAGGCGTCGGCCCTTTTTCGTATGACCCGGGAGGACCGCTCCCCTTCCGTCGGGCCGGGGGACAGGCAATTGCAGCGGATATTGTGCGGGCCCGCCTCGGCGGCAATGGTCTGGGTTACGCCCGCGACGGCCCATTTGGTGGCGTTGTAGGGCGTTCGCATCGGGTACGCATAAACGCCGGCAATGGAGCCGATGTTAATGATGTTGCCGCTTTTTTGCGGGATCATTCTCCTGAGGGCGTATTTCGTGCAGTAGAAAAGGCCGTTGAGGTTGACATCCACCACCTGGCGCCAATCTTTGCCGTCCATTTCGTGGATCGGCAGGGTAGGGCCTTCAGCGGCGGCATTGTTGACCAGGATGTCCAGGGCGCCGAAGTGGTCCACCGTTTGCGCGACCATGGACTCGACCTCCTCCTCGCGTGAAATGTCCACCGGCAGGGCCAGTACCTGACCGCCCCCGGCCTCGATTTCTCGGGCGGTGTCCGCCAGTTTGTCTTGGCTGCGCGCGGCTATGCAGACCCGGGCGCCTTCAGCGGCAAAACGCAACGCGATGGCCCGGCCAATGCCGTAGCCCCCACCTGTGATTAGGGCGACTTTATTTTCCAGTCTCATAAATCTTCTCCTGAATGTTTCTTAATTTCATTCGCGGGGCCTTCCTGAATATCCGGCATCAACTATCGAGTATCCCCGCCGCGCGGGATTTCCGCACCGCTCCGATCCGCACCGGACTCGTAAAAGCAACGGCCTTGCGTTGACCCCTCTTAAAAAAGTGTACAGATTTATGCGGCGTTAAGGATTTGGCTGCTACATGACTTCCATCCCGCCGGAGACACACACCTGCTGGCCGGTGATGGCGCTGGATTCGTCGGATACCAAAAAAAGGGCGGCCCGGCTCACCTCTTCTTCGGTCACGAACCGCCGCAGCGGCACCTGCTCTTCCCACCACTGTTTCATCTCTTCAAAGGTTTGGCCGAGAGCGTCCGCCTTGGCCTTGATCACCTTCCAGAAGCGCTCGCCTTGCACGGGCCCGGGTGAGATGCAGTTGCACCGGATGTTGTGCACTCCCACTTCCGCGGCGATCGTCTGGGTAACCCCCGCGACCGCCCATTTCGAGGCATTGTAGGGCGTGCGCAGCGGATACGCATAAACTCCGCCGATGGAGCCCAGGTTCAAGATATTACCGGAGCGTTGGGCGATCATGACAGGGAGGACATGCTTGGTGCACAGAAAAAGACCGTTCAGATTGGTGTTGATCACGCTGTGCCAACGCTCGGCTTCGACTTCGTGGATGGGTGCCGTCGGCCCGGCGATACCGGCATTGTTAACCAGGATGTCGATGGTACCGAAGTGCTCCACCACTTGGCGGACCAGGACCCGCACATCTTCTTCCCGGGTAATATCCGCTCTGACGGCCAGGGCGGCTGCGCCCATTTTCCGGATTTCATCCGCCACGGAATCCAATTTGTCCCGGCTGCGTGAGCTGAGGCAGAGACGCGCACCCGCTTTGGCGAAAGCCAGAGCAATTGCACGGCCGATGCCCTGAGATCCACCGGTAACGATGGCGACTCGATTTTTTAATACCACCGGACCTCCTCTGCCGCCGCGTGCCGCGGCACGAACGCATGGAATTCCCCGCGCTTTATACTTCAACCTTCCTGCAATGCATCATTTGCAGGGTTTCCTGGCCCAATTTAATATGCTTGATCATTTGTTCAACCGCCTGCTGCTTGTCTCTAGCCTTCAAGGCTTCAAAGATGGCGCGGTGGCCTTGCTGGGAAATATTCAGAGCCTCCGGCATGAGAGTGAATGATTCGTGGATGAACTGATCGAGGAATTGGCGGATAGCGGTGAAAAGATGCAGGAGAAAGCGATTGTGCGCCGCTTGGGCGATGATGTGATGAAATCTAATGTCTCTTTTACTGTAATTGTCAACCCGCACGGATTCGACCATGCGCGACATTTCTTCCAGGATACGTTCCAGCTTGTTCAATTCGGCATCACTGGCGCGCTCTACAGCCAATTCAACCATATCCACCTCGATGACCTGCCGGGCCTCGATCAGTTCCTGGACTCCTTGGGTGTCTGAAATGAGGGGCAGATCGAGATCACCCGCCAGAAAGGCGGGTGTTTGAGCGCGGACGACCGTGCCCGCGCCGGGCCGCTGTTCAATAACCCCCAACAGGGCCAGGCTGTGAAGCGCCTCGCGCAGAGAAGGGCGGCTGACCCCTAACTGAGCGGCAAATTCGTTCTGATTCGGCAGCTTATCGCCTTCCCGAATCTCACCACAGGCAATCCTTCGGCGAATCTCCTTCAGAATGGAATCCGTAATTTTCGTTCTGACTATTTGTGCCATTTATGATTCCAGAGTAACCCTATAATTGCATAAAATTGCCTGATGATTTTATCCTCATATCATCTGACAAACTGGACTGTCAATTCCAAAATATCGACAATTTCTTTTGACAGGGACGACTGCTTTTCTTATTCTCGAGCTGAAAGTCCAACCTAAAATGCGGCTTCATAAGGAAACTCCGATGGAATTGGCTGAAATTCAAAAAAAGCGCGGCTTTATTTGTGATATGGACGGAGTCATCTACCACGGCAATCGCTTGTTGTCCGGTGTGACGGACTTTGTGGACTGGCTTCAAAATGAAAGCAAACAGTTCTTGTTTCTGACAAACGGCAGCGAGCGATCGCCGCGTGAATTGCAGGAAAAACTTAAGCGGCTGGGGATTGAGGTGGCGGCCCGACACTTCTACACCAGCGCTCTGGCGACGGCCAGTTTTTTGGCCTCGCAGCGGCCCGGCGGCAGCGCCTACGTGATTGGCGAGGCGGGACTGATCAACGCCCTTTACGAAGCGGGATTTTCCATGAATGAGATGAATCCGGACTATGTGGTGGTGGGTGAAACCCGGGCCTATTCTTTTGAAAAGATTGAAAGGGCCGTCAATCTGGTCCGCGCCGGCGCCAAGCTCATCGGCACCAACCCGGATCTGACCGATCCGATTGAAAAGGGGATTGCTCCGGCCACCGGTGCACTGATCGCCCCCATCGAGCTGGCCACCGGTATCAAGGCTTACTTCGTGGGCAAACCCAATCCGCTGATGATGCAGCACGCCATGAAAATCATCGGCTGCAAACGGGAGGAAACCGCCATTATCGGTGATCGCATGGATACGGACATCATTGCCGGCCTCCATGCCGAAATCGCGACCGTACTGGTTTTAAGCGGAGTGACGGCCGCCGAAGATTTAAAGCATTTTGCCTATCACCCCCACCTTGTGCTGGCCGGCGTGGGCGATATTCCGGGTTGACCCGGATTTTTAGAAAGCCGCAGCAGTCTCATAATTCACTCTGTTTTATGAGTCCTAGAATACTTTTTATTCAGAACGACATAAGTCATTGTTCATACATACACAGCGCACTGCATGAATA
>CAYTBC010000049.1:22445-26206 GCA_964435765.1 uncultured Desulfosarcina sp. | reverse complement strand
GTCCAGGGGGTAGGTCCGGTCGCCGATGGTCACCTGGCGCTCCTGCATGGCCTCTAAAAGGGCGCTCTGCACTTTAGCCGGGGCGCGGTTGATCTCGTCGGCCAGAATGATATTTTTGAATATGGGGCCTTTCTTGATTTCAAAGGAACCGTTGTCCGGCCGGTAAATTTGGGTGCCGAGGATATCAGCCGGCAGCAGGTCCGGTGTAAACTGGATCCTTTGAAACGACGTTTTGATGGCCGTGGCCAATGTTTTTACCGCGGTGGTTTTGGCCAGCCCCGGCAGCCCCTCCAGCAGCAGGTGCCCGTCGCAAAGAAGCCCGATGAGCATTCGATCCAGCAGCTGTCTCTGGCCCACGATAATTTTTTCAACCTCGGCGGCAATCTGCCGCACAACCATGTTTTGGTTCTCAACCTGCCGGGTGATTTCCTGGATATCCATATTTTTTACGCTCCAATTTAATTAATCCTCATGAAAATAAACAGACATAGCCGGTATTAAGAAACTGAAATTTTATACGTAACGACCTAATCCGGATGAACCGGAACCAAAAAGGTATCTCGCTAAGACGCAAAGACGCCAAGATTATCTTAATAATTTACCTTATAATTTACCTTTGCGGGCTTTGCGGCTTTGCGAGAAAATTTTTTTATCATAAAATGCAAAGATTTTACTTTTAAAGCGCCTAAATCATTGTCCATACATACACAGCGTTCTGCCAGTTAGACCCGGTACGATCGTTTAAAAATTAAGCCTGAAAAAGCGAAAACGTAATTAATTACGGCGCTTTGTATATATAACGACCTAAATCCCTGCCCATACATACACAGCGTTCTGCCAGTTAGACCCGGTACGATTGTTTAAAAATTAAGCCTGAAAAAGCGAAAACGTAATTAATTACGGCGCTGTGTATAATTGTAAAAAATTCGAGTAAGATGTCAAGGCCTGTCTGATGATAAGGCTGCTTGCCAACTTCTTTGCTTAGTATTATCGTCTTCTTATGCGTTATTTGTCAAAAATTATATTTTTAGCCTTTGCGTTGATGGCCGCCGGCCTTCCGCCGTCCGCCGGTGCGGCGGCCCTCTCGCTGGATTATTCACTCGGATTCAACGGTCAATTTCAACTCGATCGCTGGTCGCCCTTGAGCGTCGTTCTTGAAAATAAGGGCCCGGCGTCCCGCGCAAATTTAGAGGTCATCGTAACCTCCGGCAGTGAATACCAGGGCGATGTTCAGCGGTCCGTCTATGCAGCCGATGTGGATCTGCCGTCTAATTCGATCAAACGCTACGCCTTTACGATCAAAATTAAATCCTTTACCCATGAGCTGATCATTCGGCTCAGGCAAAAAGATGACATTATTTTTTCCAGATCCATAAACCTCAGGCCTTCTTTCACCGAAAATAATTTTGCCGTTGCAGCGGATAATTTTGTTTCTCCGGATATCCTGGCAGTGTTGCCGGACCATCTTTGTCCGGTCAACGTTCTTCCAAAATTTTTGCCGGAAACCTGGTACGGCTATGACGGCGTGAAATTGCTGATCATGCGGGCCGACACTCTCAGCCAATTGAGGGAAAAACAGTTTAAGGCCTTAACCCGATGGTTAAAACAGGGAGGGTATCTGGTCCTCGGGGGAGGCTTAAACTACGGTTCGCTGGATGAAAAAAGACTGCAGGACCTTTTGCCGGTACACGTGCGCGGATACCGGCAGCTTTTGGAGCTGCCGTCGCTGGGAGGTTTTTGCAACCGCACACTGGCCGGCAGCCAACCGTTTCTGGTATTAAACGTCCGAATCGATGACGCCCATGTTCTTGCCAAAGAAGATGACACCCCGATTATTATTCAGAAGAACCTGGGATTCGGCCGAATTGTTTTTCTGGCCTTCGATATGAATTCGCCGCCGTTCAGCCGTTGGGACGGCAGAAAAATGTTCTGGGACAAGATCGTGTCCGTGCGATCGGCCATCGACCGTCCGGCAATGGCCGTCGACGATCAAAAAGTGATGGATGCCATGTTGGCCGGCATGCCGCTAAAATTTCCGGATTTTAAATTGGGAATATTATTCATCGGTATTTACCTCATTTTTCTGAGGTTTTTTATAAAGCAAATTACAAAACCCGGCCCAAGAAGGCGGGCTTACAGCCTGGGTTTGGTATTGATGATTGCCGTTTTTACGGCTGTCGGTTATGGGGGCTTATATGTTCCCAGTTTAAAAAAGACGGCGGCCTACAACAGTTTTTGTCGATTAGATGTATCCCAACCCGGCACCCCGGCCTACGCAACCTATATCCTCGGTTTGTATTCGCTAAAAAAACTGCCGTACGAGATCGATTTCGGAGCCGATTCCTATCCGGTTACCCCCCTTTTATCCGAACGCACAAAGGCACAAATACCGAACCCGTATGTCCTGCAAATAAATCCCGGCGGACCGCGGATTGTCGGCTCCGCGGACCGATGGTCGCACAATTTCTACAAGCTGAACTTTGATTTGGAATCTCCTCTGGCGGGCTACGCCCGGCAGGATAATACCTATTTAACGCTGGCGCTGGAAAATAAGCTGCCTTACAATCTCATTGACTGCCTGATTTATTATAAGCGGCGATTTTTGAGAATTGAGGATGTCGCGGCCCACACCCGCCCAACCCTGCGACTGAGGTTGGCAAAGTTGAAGGAGACGGAAATTTTCAACGACCAAGAGCTTGAAAAAATAATAAATTATTTTGACAGGCATGGCACGGCAAGCTATCTCAGAGCGATGCAGTCCAATCTTGCCAAAGACCTGTTGCTTGAAGTCCATCATAAATATCAGAGCAGGCCCGGCAGCATGATTTTTATCGGGTGGGTGCAGGCCGGTTTGATTCAACCTGCCTTCAACCGATCCCATCCGGCGGGCGCCGGCCTGACCCTGGTTAATTGGGAACTTCCGGTGGAAACGACCTCATGAGGCTTTACTATCTGACAGATGAGTCTGAAAAATCCCTGGCCCCTTTTTTTTCGGAGCGGGTGCTGGCAGCCGTCATGTTCGGTGTTGGCGTAGTGGGGGTCTTTTTAATCGTATTCTGGCCACGCCGCCCGCTTTCCGACGCGATCGCAGCCCATCAGGGGCCGACGGTATTTTTCCTGACTGCCGCGGCCACCCTGATTTTGCATTCTTATGTCAATCTTTGCTGCGGCGCAGGCGATATGGTTCGCAAAGGCTACCACATCATACATTACCAGACCGACAAGCCCACCTATGAAAAAGAAATTGACTTTTACCGCTACGGCCTGGTTGAGTTTTTATGGCATGCGCTCATATTGCTGCTGCCTTTTTTACCTTTGCTGTCTCTGGCGGCTTTCATCTCGTCCGGTGCACTGCTCACCTTTATAATGGCTGTCTGCGTCTTATACACGGCGTCACTGCTTTGCCGCCTGTCCGGATTTTTTGTGTACTTGATTCGCGGCCGGGCGAGCACCCTCGGCTACTTTGCGGCCAGATCGATGATGATATTTTTCGTCTTCATCACGCTGATCTTTGCGCCGGCCGTCAATCCGCTGCATGTTCTATACCTGTTGCATCAGGACGCCGCCGGCATCGGCGGCTCGTTTGCCGTGTATCTTGCGGCTGTGATGTCAGCCGTACTTGTGCTGATACGGGTAAACGGCGCTTTGGTCAGGCGTCATATAAACAAAGAAGAACAAAGCCGTTCAGAGGTTCAGGGATAAAAGCTCATAGCTCATAGCTGATAGGTTAAAGGAGAAAGGCGAAAAGAAGGCTGGAAGGC
>CAYTBC010000049.1:0-22345 GCA_964435765.1 uncultured Desulfosarcina sp. | reverse complement strand
GCTGGAAGGCAAGAGCGGGCAGAAGGCGCAAGGCATTGGGGATACGGCTAATGGAGCACGGTATTGATATGGGAGGTTGGAAGCGCCATCTCAACTTCCAACATCTCAACTTCCCAGCTTCCCAGCTTCTGTGCACGATAACCCTAAATCTAACCCATCGGGGAGAAAAAACGTGAGCGCCGAAGCGGCATTTTTTAGTCAAATCGCTAAAATAAAGCGGCGGATGGTCATGCGAGCGGTTTATCGAATCCTGCTGAACGCGTCTGTGTTCTTTCTGAGCCTGCACGCCATCCGATTCATCATTTTACAAGCCGGATTTGCAGACCACCGTTCTGCTGGCGTCTGGCTGGTTTTTTCAATCGGCATTTCTCTGTCTGCGGCCATCGCCATCGGCCTGGCAGCCAGAATGAGTTTACTGAATGTTTTAGTGGATATCGACCGGCGCCTGGATTTAAATGACCGACTCAGCACCGCCTATGAATACCTAAAATTTAAAAAGAAGTCAGAATTTATCGATTTGCTGGTCAAAGACGCCGCCGCCGCATTGGGTCGGCCGACCCGCAGACAACTGCTGCCGGCCGGATCCTCATTTCCGCATTGGGCGGCCATCTTTTTGGTGATAGCCAACATTGCGCTGTATGCGCTGCTCGGTCCGGCATCTGAGTTCAAATCGGCGCGCGCTGATCAGAAAATAATCGAGCACGCCGGCACCCTGCTGCGAAATTACACCATCAGCCGCGTTGCCAACCCGGCCGGACCGCAATCCGGGCGCAATAGGGTTTACAGGCGGAAATTGGAACAACTCGGCAACCAACTTCAGGACCGCTCCAAAACGTTCGATCAGCAATTGCAGGCACTGACCGGTTTGTTGGAAGAAGTTCAGGCCGAGCAAACCCGCCAAGCCTCCGAGCTTGACGCCCAACTGAATGCGGCCGGAATCGAGGCTATCCCCATTCAGAAAAGTTCAGAGCCTGACAGTTTGTCATTGAGTCGGCTGGATAAACTCAAAGCCATTCTTGATAGAACGCCCAACGAACGGATCCCTTCGGCTGCCCCCGAAATTCTTGAATCTTTAAAGGAGCTGGACAGCACGGAGAGGCTTCTGGCCCGAATGTTGGATGATATCAAAAAGGACCGATCCGCCGATGCCGCAGTATCTGCCGGGCCGGCCGGCAATGCCTTACAGCAGTCTCAAACTGACGCTGCGCCGGATATTCCCGCTGCAGATCAAAATCAGTCCGAAAATGAAGAGCAGTTTTCGAACCCCAGCCGGAGCGGGTTGGATCGTGGGCTCCGGCCGGGCAGCGGGCCGTCACAAAAAAAGGAGCGCGATTTACAGGATGAAATAGACCCGCAGCGGGAATATTCCTCTTCAGCCGGCAGCGCAAAATCAGGAGCCGGGAAAAAAGAGGGTTATGAAATCGACAAAACCTCCGGCTTGGGCAGGCAGGATAAAACGGCGTCGGCAGCGGTGAAAAATTATCTCGTCCATATTCGGGCCCTGACAGACATCGGTGAGGCCCGCTTGGAAGAAGAAGATATTATCCGAACCTATCGCCAAGAGGTTGAAAGCATTCTTCAAAAAGAAGATATGCCGGCGAATTATCGCGAGTATATCAAAAATTACTTTATGGCGATCGGAGTCAATACGAAGGAAAATGCCGATGAATCTAAATGAAGACGTCGATACCCTCCGAAAAAATTTCGAGCGCGTTGCCGGTGAGCTGGCAAAAATCATTGTGGGTCAGGAAATATTAATCAGGCACCTATTTATTTGCCTGCTTTGCGGCGGCCACGCCCTGATCGAGGGTGTGCCGGGGCTTGGCAAAACATTGATTGTGCGATCATTGAGCAAAATTTTAAATCTCAAATATTCCCGCATACAATTTACACCGGATCTGATGCCGGCCGACATCATCGGCACCAACATCGTCAAGGAGGATCCTGCCGGGAGCCGTTATTTTGAGTTTTACAAAGGTCCGATTTTCGGCCAACTCATCCTGGCCGATGAAATTAACCGGGCCAGCCCCAAGACCCAGTCCGCCCTCCTGGAGGCGATGCAGGAGGGAAAGGTTACGGTATTCGGAACGCAATATCAGCTGGAACCGCCGTTTATGGTGCTGGCGACTCAAAACCCGATCGAAATGGAAGGCACCTATCCGCTGCCGGAAGCCCAGGTTGATAGATTTTTCTTCAAACTTAAAATTAATTATCCCGATCAGAACGAGCTCCGGCAAATTTTAGATAAAACCACTGAAAATTACCAATACGAGTTGCAGCGGGTCATTGAAGCGGATTCGATTCTCAAAATGAAATCCCTTGTCAAAAAGGTGCCGATTGCCTCCCATGTCAAGGATTATGCTATCCGGTTGGTATTGAGCAGCCATCCCGACAATGCGCATGCCACTGCAGGAATTAAGCAATACGTTCTGTTCGGCGCAAGCCCCAGAGGCGTGCAGAGTTTGATACTGGCCGGCAAGGCATCCGCCTTGATCGACGGCCGCTACAATGTTGCGCGGGAAGACATCCGGCAGGTCGCCAAACCCGCCCTGGGGCATCGCATTGCCCTGAATATCAGGGGTGAAACCGAGGGGGTGGAGGTGGATGAGCTGGTGGAGGAAATAATAGCTCAAAGCTGTTAGATGATAGGTTAAAGGATAAAGGTCAAAGGTGAAAGGTGGCAGGCCGGAAAGCTTGGAGGCTGGAAGGCTTGGAGGCTGGAAGGCAGAAGAGGGCATCAGGCGCAAAGATAAAAGCTCAAAGCTGTTAGATGCTAGGCTAAAGGATAAAGATCAAAGGTGAAAGGTGGCAGGCTGGAAAGCTTGGAGGCTTGAAAGCTGGAAGGCAGAAGAGCCAAAGATAAAAACTCAAAGCTTGTAGCTGATAGGTTAAAGGAGGAAGGTCAAAGGATGGGGACAAACACGGTTTCGAGGTTTGGCTTCCCAGCTTTCCAGCTTCTGTCCTCTGCCCTCTGTCCTCTGAACACTGAAACCTAATTACAAAAACACCCGGAGCACGCCCATGTCCGACCGGTTCGCATCTTTCATTGACGATGATTTTTTAAAAAAGCTGGAGCGGCTCAAGGTTGTCACCCGCAAAAGCCCCCGCAGCCCCCGCCGGGGAGCGTATCGCTCATGGCAAAGCGGCGAGGGTCTTGAGTTTTTGGATTACCGAAAATATCAGCCCGGCGACGAAATGCGCTACGTGGATTGGAGTGTTTACGGCCGCCTGGACAAGCTGTTCATCAAGCTGTTTCACGCTGAAAAAGGCCAGACGGCTCACATCCTGCTGGACATCAGCCGGTCAATGGCCGGCGGCAATCCCTCCAAAGATATTACCGCCAAAAAAATTGCCGCCGCGTTAAGTTATATCTGCTTATCCAATTTGGATAAGACCGGGGTGATGGCCTTTAACCGCAACATTGTCAAAATTAAACCCCCGGCCCGGGGAAAAAAGCAATACCCGGAGATGCTTAAATTTTTTCTGGCGCTCGACCCTGCCGGCCAAACGAATATAAACGGCTGCCTGACGGAGTATGCCGCCACCTGCAAAAATCCGGGAATTGCCATTGTTATCAGCGATCTTTTTGATCCGCAGGGCTATGAAGACGGGCTGAAGGCATTGGCTTACCGGGATTTCGACATCAACCTGATTCATGTGCTGGATCATGAAGAAATCTTCTGGTCGCAGACCGGCAATCTGCTGCTCAACGACTGTGAAACCGGAGAGAAAAAGGCAACCTTGGTGGACAAGAGCTTATTGGAAATTTACCATCGCAAAATCAATGCGTTTATGGCCGGCATCAAGAGCTATTGCGGGCATTACGGTATGAACTATTTCCTGTGCGACACGCGCATTCCGTTTGAAGATCTCTTAACGGATTATTTGGCCAAGGGCGCACTCTTCCGCTAATTATGATAGAAGCAGGGTAATGGAGTGCTGGAGTATTGGATTTTTTCCATCACTCCATCACTCCATTACTCCACTACTAGGGACCTGCCCAAATTAGGCACCACGTATTTTAATATGATTCTAATGCTAATATCCTCATGCACTTCCTAAACCCATACATGCTGCTAACTTTAGGGATCATTCCGATTCTGATTTTTATCCATGCCCTGAAGCCGAAACCCCGGCCGATGGAAGTCACCAACCTTTTTTTGTGGCAGGAGGTGTTGCAGGAAAGCAGCCGCCATTTGGTCTTTCGGCGTTTGAAAAGAAATTTGCCGCTTTTATTGCAGATCCTGATCGCGGTGCTGGCCGCGCTGGCCTTGGCCAAGCCCACCTGGACGTATCAGACCGCCAAAAAGGGGAATATGATTCTTGTCATCGATACCAGCGCCAGCATGCAAACCCGGTCCGGATCGATTACCCGCTTTGACCTGGCGCGGCAAAAGGCCCTTGAATTAATCGACCAGCGGGATCCAGGCCTAAAAATTCTGATCGTGGAAGCCGGCAGCAAGGCCTTCGTTCACGCCGGTTTTCTGGACGATTCGAGCCGGGCCAAAACGCTGGTAGAAAGGCTGCAGCCTTCCGACGCCCCCGCCAAACTGGAACCGGCCATCTATCTGGCCCTGTCTTTTGTGGATCCGGCCGGAGAGGATCTGCTGTACCTGATTACCGACGGCGCCGGTGAAGATTTTCCGGTGCTTTTAAAAAATCATCCCAAAATCAGGCCGGTGATCGTCGGCGGTGAAGGACACAACATCGGGATTACTCAATTTGAATTCCGGCAGCAAATCGATCACAGCGATCAATATGAATTCATGCTGGAAATCAAAAATTTCGATCTTGCCGCGGTTGAATGTTCTGTCCGTCTGTCGATCGACGATATCGTGTTATTTGACCGCGCGGTCGCACTGGAAGGCCGGGAAAAAAAACTGCTGATTTTCCCTTACGCGGGTCTCATCGGCGGAATTGCCGTTGCCGCCCTTGAGCGTGAGGATGATTTTAGCCCTGACAA
Organism: uncultured Desulfosarcina sp.; assembly: GCA_964435765.1. Lineage (GTDB taxonomy): Bacteria > Desulfobacterota > Desulfobacteria > Desulfobacterales > JAFDCJ01 > JAFDCJ01. The sequence goes on along the minus strand of CAYTBC010000049.1, from coordinate 17,382 downwards.
CACGGCCTATCTGTCTTTAAACGCCGCCAAAGACATCTGGGTCCTGCTGGTTTCGCAGGGAAATCCCTTCTTAGAGAAACTTCTGGCAGCGTATCCGAATTTTAAAGTCAATGCGGTTAAGGAAATCATCCCGTCTTCCTGGCCCGAACAAACAGCGCGGCATGACATTGTCATTGTCGACCGCTTGGATTTTCCTGCAACGCAAAGGGGGAATCTGCTTCTGATCGACGCCTATTCTCCATCCCTCCCGGTTGTTAAAACCGGCCAGGTGCGCCTGCCTGAAATTCTGACTTGGAATCGCCAAAGTCCCTTAATGGCAAATGTCGATTTAAGCGGGCTGATCGTCGAACAAAGCACGATCCTCCAGGCCGACCAGCGTTTGCAGCCGCTGATTGAATCCAGCCGGACCGCACTGATGGTTGCTTTTGAGGAAGGCGGTTTGCGCGCCGTTCTTCTGGGCTTTGATCTTACCCGGTCCGATCTACCGCTCAAAGTCGCCTTTCCGGTGATGATGAGCAATATCTTCAACTGGCTCAATCCCAACAAGCTTGCATTTTCAATCTTAAAAATCCGGGCCGGTGCGCCTTTTGATATCTATTTAAAACCGCAAACGAATATATTTTATACCCGGGCACCGCATGGAAAATGGGAAAAGCAAACAGCGACGGGCAATCCCTTCCGGTACACGCATACCGGCAGGGTCGGGGTCTATACCGTATCTGAAAATGACAAAGAGCGCTATTTTACGGTAAATCTCACGGATGAATCCGAATCCGACATCAACCCGAAATCCCCTGCGCACCTTTCCGATCAGCCTGAATCCGTCTGGGTTTCAGAAGAAATCTCCGTGCAGCGGCCTTTATGGACGGTTTTAATCCTGGCGGCTTGTGCGCTGCTGATGGCCGAATGGTGCCTGTGGCTGAAGATTAAGTAGTACCTAATTTGAACGATTTCCAGGTAACGACACCCATTCAGGCGGGCGTAAAGCCCACCCTTATGAGACGTTGTTTAACCTGTTGGGTAGGGGCGAGGTTTATCCTCGCCCGCATAGGACAGGCCATTGTTCCAATCGTCATATGGGAGCCGCTCAACTTAGCTTTAAAGATTTTGTGGGAGCGGTTTTCAACCGCGATTAAATCGGTCGGGCCAACATCGACATACATTTAAGCACTTTTGCCCACGTAAGGTAAAATGCTCCTGACAATCGACAAACCGATATATTTGAGTATTTGTCTTCTGATACCGCTCATCTGGTCTATGATGAGGCGCTCATCCGGCAGGAACCGGTGGTCCAAACACCAAATAGGGGTGGGCGTTCTCAGATCGCTTCTTATCATCGTTTTGGCTCTGACCCTGGCGGATCCCAAATATATGAGTCATTCCGACCGGGTCAATCTTTTTTTCTGTATGGATGTTTCGGAGAGTATCCCGGGCAATCAGAGACAAGACGCCCAGGCCTTTATTAAAAAGGCAGCCGCCGCAATGAAAAGCGAAGACCGGGGAGGCTTGATCGTATTCGGCAAGCAACCCTCTTTGGAGGTATCTTTAAAAAATGAACCGGAATTTGCGGACATCCGTTCGGAAGTGAATCCAAACTATACCAATATTCATGATGCCCTTCAGCTTGCAATCGGAAAACTCCCGCCGCAGGGGAAAAATAAAATCGTGGTTTTTAGCGACGGCAACGAAAACATGAAGCGCTCCCTGGACATGGCCTATCTGGCCAAATCGCTTGGAATTGAAATTTACCCGGTGCCCTTGGCGACCTGGTTTGGCCGCAACGAGGCCTTTATCCAGGCATTGGAAACGCCCCCCGATATCGCTGCGCAGACGCCTTTTGAAATCAGGCTGGTCGTCGTCAGCTCAATTAAAAACCATGGTCAACTGGCATTGGTTAGAAACGGCAGCCTGCTGGCGCAGCAGCCCATCGAGCTGAATGCCGGGACAAACGTGTTTACCTTCGGCGATATGCTCGCCGAGCCGGGCCTTTATCTTTACAAGGCGGTGGTAAATTTTGCGGAGGATACTTTTTTTCAGAACAATGAAGACCTTTCCTTCACCCAGGCCACCCAAAAAGCACGCATCCTGTATCTGACCGATAATGAACAGCGTTCCAATCATCTGGTCGCAGCCTTGGAGATGCAGGGTCTCGATATTGACCGGAAACAAATTAAAGACATCCCCGACTCCATTTATGGATTCGTCGACTACAACGCCATTATACTTGACAATGTCTCCGGACGCGCCCTCTCGTTTGCGACGATGGAACAAATTGAAAAATACGTCAAAGATATGGGCGGCGGCCTGATTATGATCGGCGGGGACAACAGTTTCGGGGCCGGGTATTATAATAACACGCCGGTGGAAAAAGCACTGCCGGTCTATATGGAGGCTCCCACCGATCTCAAGCTGTCTGAGTTGTCCCTTGTTTTTGTGATTGATAAATCATCCAGCATGACTTCCAGTTATAAAGACAAAAGCAAACTCGAAATGGCCAAAATCGCAGCCTTTGCCTCCATCGAGATGCTAAACCCGATCGACAGCGTCGGCATTGTGGCCTTTGACACGGAATTTGAATGGATTGTGCCGCTCACCAGCGCCGGTGAAAGAAGCAAAATAGCCGCGAATCTGTCCCGGGTCACCGTGGGCGGCGGAACCGATCTGTATCCCGCCTTAAAGGAAGTCCGGCGAGTTCTGAATCAGATTAAATGCCCCCGCAAACATGTCATTGTCCTTTCTGATGGGGAGACGGAAGAGGCTGATTTCCAGTCACTGGTGCGCTCCATGAGCGCAGCCGGCATTTCGATTTCAACCGTGTCCATCGGGCAGGGGGCCAATGTCAAATTAATGCAGTCGATTGCCGAATGGGGCGGGGGCCGAGCCTATTACACGGATGATCCCGCCAATATCCCGAAAATATTTACCGGCGAGACAACCATTATCCGTAAGAAGACCATCATGGAAAAGGCGATGCAGCCTGTTCAAAAAAAGCCCGGTGAAATCCTGCTGGGCATTGAAAACGTCGCGCTGCCGGTCATCTACGGTCAGGTGGTGACCTATCCCAAGCCGCAAGCCGATCTGTTGATTGAAACCGCGCAGGGTCCCCTGCTGGCGGCCTGGCAATACGGATTGGGGCGCAGTGTTGCCTTCACCTCCGATCTTTCAAATCGCTGGGGAAAAGACTGGGTCAAATGGGAACATTACGGCCGCTTCGCATCTCAAATGGTGAAATGGGCCCAACGCCGCGACACCCCTCAGCTTTTTACTGCCGCCGTGGATCGCCAGGGAGAAAAAGGCATATTTACGGTGGATGTTGCCACCGCTCAAAACCGTTTTGTGAATCATCTGGATCTGAAAGCCAACGTGCTGTTGCCATCCGGTGAAGATCAAACCTTCGCGCTGCAGCAAATTGCGCCGGGCAGATATGCCGGCCCATTTCCGGCGGAAGATATCGGTGCTTACTTTTTCAGCGTTTACAGCGATTCGAAAGAATATTCGGCGACTCCCCGGACATTCGGTTTCGGCATCCCTCATACCGAGGAGTTCAATCACACGCAGGTGAATAAAAAACTATTGGCAGAGCTGGCCGCAGCCACCAACGGCCGGGTGCTGTCCATCAAGCATGCGCCCCCCGATCTTTTTGCCGATGCATCCGATTCCAAAGCATCGCAAACCCCGGTTTGGCACATCCTTCTGATGCTGTTTCTGCTGCTGCTGACGGCCGACGTCGCCGCCAGAAAATTGTTTACCATTGACGGATCAGGGTCTTTTCAATAAATAAAGATTCTCAGAGAAATGTGAGAGGCACAAGAGCGAAGGGGAGAAGACGGCATTGATAGCGTTGCGTTCGATTTCAGGCGGGGCAATCTGGGTTCTGCTGGCGCCCTTGTTTTATGCCGGCATGAGTATCTCGGCCAAATTAGCCGGAACCTACCTCAGCGTCTGGCAGGTCGGGGTGGGCCGCTTTGTCTTCGGGCTGCTGGTGGTTCCGGTGATTGTCAGGGCGATAGGGTTGGGCCTTTGGGGGCAGCAGCGTTTGCTCCTGACACTGAGGGGTTTTTGCGGTTCGGTGGCATTTTTGCTCCTGGTAGCGTCCTTCCAGCGGATTCCCCTTTCGCTGGCAATGGTGCTTTTTTATCTTTACCCGGCCTTTACGGCGTTGCTGTCGCCCTGGATTACCGGCGAACCGCCCGGCAGAATTGCCTGGCTTTTCATCGGCGGTGCTTTCATCGGCACCAGCCTGATCCTCTGGCCCCAGGAAGCTTCCGGGACCTTGAATGCGGGGCATTTGTTCGCCGTATGTGCCTCGTTTTTGTGTGCCGTCACCCTGCTGCTGGTGCGGCGCCTAGGAAAAGACAACAATATCTACACCCTGTTTTTTTACCTGTGCATCACCGGCACCCTTGCCAGCCTGGTGCCGCTGCTCGGGCAGGGGGCCGCCCTTTGGCCCGGGTCAAACGCTGCCTGGCTAAGCGTTGCTGCCGTGGCGGCTTTTTCAATGGCCGCCCAGCTTACCATCAATCAGGCATTGATCCGCATCCCGGCCGCCACGGTCAGCATCATGATGACGGCCGAAGTTCCCCTGGTGGCCGCCTTCGGCGTGCTGGTTTTGGGCGAGCCGGTCGGATGGCGCTTGATCGTCGGCGCCGCGCTCATTTTCAGCAGCGGCAGCGGCCTTAACCTGCTGCCGGCGAAGGGATAAAAGCTCATAGCTGATAGGTTAAAGGATAAAGGCAAGAAGGCTGGAAAGCTTGGAGGCTTGAAAGCTGGAAGGCGAGGGAGAGCAGAGGGCGCAAGGCGTTGGGGATAAGGCTCGGGGAGCGCGGTATGGATGTTGTAGGCGCCATCTCAACTTCTTAATTTCCTGGCCTGCCAGCCTCCCGGCTTCCTGGCTTCCCAGCCGCTATTTTCTGCCCTCTGTCTTCGGTCCTCTGGATACTCGATACTGGATGCTGGATATTGGATGCTTGGTGCATGGTGGCTTGAAGCTGGGAGGCTTGGAGGCTGGAAAGCCAGAGAAGGAAGAAGGCGAACGGCGGACGGCGCAGGCAGATAAAGGAATGAATGATTCCGCGTGTTAGCCTCCTCGCCTCCCAGCCTCCTGGCTTCCAAGCTTTTGTCTTATAAAGGATCGACCAAAGCAATGGAGGTGAATCATGCCGCAAAGAACTTTGATCCCCAATATAAAAGCCTGTGTGTTTGATGCCTATGGAACATTGTTTGATGTCCATTCCGCGGTGGGGAAATACTATGAGCGCCTGGGCGATGTCGCCGACCAGGTATCAAATTTGTGGCGCGTCAAGCAGCTGGAATATACCTGGCTTCGCAGTCTGATGAAAAAGCATGCGGATTTCTGGCAGGTAACCCAGGACGCGCTTGATTACGCGCTGGACGTTTTTGACATCACGGACCATCAATTGAGAGACGATCTGATCGATGCCTATCTGCATCTGAAATGCTACCCTGAGGTGCCGGATGCGCTGGCCAAGTTAAAAGACAGAGGTCGGCAGATAGCGATCCTTTCCAACGGTTCACCGGCGATGCTGGCGGCCGTGGTTAAAAGCAGCGGCTTGGAGGATCTGGTCCAGACGATATTGTCCGTTGAAATGGTGGGAATTTTCAAACCGGATCCCGCTGTATACCAACTTGCGGTTGATCGGCTTGGTATGGCGGCGGCCGAGATTGTCTTTATGTCCTCCAATGCCTGGGATGCCGTCGGAGCGACGGCCTTTGGTCTTAGGGTCGCCTGGATTAACCGGTTTGCCCAGCGGTCGGAGCGGTTGCCGTTTCAACCGGACATCGAAATTAAAACGCTGGCCGAACTACTTGATATTTTAGATGGTTAGCAGTACCGCCGCGACAATCCGCACCGGCCTTGCCTGAGTTCGCGATGGCGGGTGGGTGGGTATCGTTGTTTGAAATTTGAAGATAGATCGTTTTATTTTTTGTGAAAATCGATGATTTGAGGTTTAGGGGGTTGAAGCGATTGGCCGGAGATTTAAGAATTAAAAAACCGACTTGAGATCGGTGGTTGAAGCAGGACCTTAATATTTGCGTCTTCTTATTTCCGGTCAGTTCATCCTCATTGTGTTTGACACACGCAGCGGGCTCTGATATTGCAGACTTTCATGGACTGTATGATTTGTGGTCAGGAATGCAAAAGAAGGTCAAAGGTATTCGCCGGCGGCAATAAATTATTTGCCTGCCAGCAATGCGTGCTCAAGTTGCGGACGCATGAGCTGTCTTACTGTGGGAGCTGCGACAAATACCATTTTGACCGAAAACGGCCGCTCGAGGGCGCCAATGGGGTACGTTCCCACCTTCCCGAAAACTCAGGTGCTCGCCGGAAATCATAAAATTAAGAGCGAATAAAAAAACAGGCGCCTGATTTTTATGGCTGCCTGCTGAAAATCTAGTCAACTTGAACGGCCGGAGCATTATTTTCCATATATTTTAAATCACGGCTAACATCCCTGTACTCCAAATCAAGATTTTTCAGTTCCAAGCGAATTTGGCTCCGCTGCTCGTCACTCATATTCTCTGCATACAAATCTTTTTCCTTTTTATTGATTTTTCTTTCAATATTTTTCAGTTGTTTTTGAAGGGCTGCGATTTTGGCATCATATTGGTAAAGCTCCCTTCCTTTATCGTAGCCGGCGCGAAAATCCGGCGCAAACTCGGGTGGACAAACATTCCGGTAGGCTTGGCCTTGGCGGCCCAGTTCAAAGCCTTTCTGTTCCGAGCAGAAAAATTGCATGCCTTTATTGTAGCCGGCCCGAAAATCCGGTTCAAGTTGGAGAGGACATACAGACTTGTAGGGAAGGCCCTGTTGGCCCAGCTCAAAGCCCTTGTCCTCCGTGCAGTAATACTTCAAACCCTCGTCATGTCCGTTGTAGTATGCCTGGCGGTCCGCGCTAATGCCATGCTCCAGGCAGGCTTTGGCCCGGCCCTGAAATACAGTCCGCGGTTGTCCCTGCCTGCCGTCCATGCGGCCGAGTTCATACCAGTCGGTCAGCAGACAATCTTCCTTGGAAACCGAGGCGCAGCCGGCAACCATTAGCAGCATTGCCATTGTCGCGATAACATAAATAAAGTTTTTCATGGTTCTGTCCTTGATATAGATTGGAATCGATCGATTAGGGTAAATATCGGCCGGAACGCGAAAAACTTGAGCAGAGTCTTAATTGTAAATTCTTTGCATTTTATGAAAAAATTTTTCATCACGAAAAAACGAAATATAGAAAGCACGAAAATTTTTTTGTCTGCTTTTCGTGTTTTCGTCCTTTCGTGCTTTCGTGATTAGCTTGTCCTTTTCGGTTCCCCGATAAATCGGGATTTCCGCTTTGCTCCAACCCCGGCAGCGGGATCTACGCTGCGCTGCGACCGGCTTGTCCGGGTTAGGGTATAATGTTCCCGATTTTATCTTTTAAAAAGTCGGCGGCCAAGCGGCGGGCGGCACCGGCATTGTCCGTGGCAAGCATTTTTTCAACCAGTGCAGCGGCCATGCTGTGCGCCAGCCGGCAAATGATGGCTTTTGCATTGGGGACGGCAGGCGGCGCCATGCTGAGTTCATCGACCCCGAGTCCGACAAGCACCGGCACGGCCAGCGGGTCCGCCGCAAGTTCACCGCAAACCGCTACAGGCTTTCCATGGCGATGGGCTTCATCGACCACCTGCCGGATCAGTCTTAAAATCACCGGATGCAGCGCATCGGCGTAGTCTGCCAGGGCTGCATTGCCGCGCTCGGCCGCCAGCGTGTACTGGGTTAAATCGTTGGTGCCGATACTGAAAAAATCCAGCCGTCCGACCAGCGAGGAGATCAGCAGCGCCGCGGCCGGGGTCTCAATCATGATGCCGGTTGGAATCGGCCAGCGATGCGCAATGCTTTCAGCGGCCAACTCCTGATGAACCGCATCGCGGAGCTCCAGAAGCCGGTCCACTTCTTCGGTCGTTGCAATCATCGGAAACATGAGCCGCAGGTCGCACCCGGCCCCTGCTATCAGGATGGCGCGCAGCTGGGTGCGAAATATTGCAGGATTCAGTAATGACAGGCGGACCGCGCGCAATCCCAGGTAGGGATTCGATTCCGGCGGCAGAGGAAGATAGGGAAGGGGTTTGTCGCCGCCGACATCCAGGGTGCGCACACATATCGGTTTGGCGCCCATGGTTTTGGCAATCCGGCGCAGGACATCCACCTGCTCGGCTTCGGCGGGTGGCCGGCGGCGCCTCAGGTAAAGAAATTCGGTGCGCAGCAGTCCGACCCCATCTGCGCCGTTTTCAAGCGCTTTGCCGGCTTCCAGGATGCTGCCGAGGTTGGCGGCAACCTTTATGCGGCGGCCGTCCCGGGTGACGGCCGGCTGACGCCCGGATGCGCGCAGCCGGGCGCGGCGCTGCAGCCAGCCAAGGCGCTGCTCTTCCAAAAGCGCGGCCACCTTCGGTGAAGGATCAATCAACAGGGCGCCGCTGAAGCCGTCCAGCGCCAGCACCGTATTTTCCGCCAGGTTGAGGACCGCAGGGTCGACCCCGGCAATCGCGGGAATGCCGAGCGCTCTGGCCAATATCGCACTGTGGGAGGTCGGACCGCCGGCAACGGTCACGATTCCCAGCACCCGCTGTGCATCGAGCATGATGGTATCCGTCGGGGTGAGCTCACCGGCAACCAGAATGGCCGGGTGTGGCATCTCAACGGCCGTTTCGGCGCCTTGACCGAGCAAATTCAATAGAACCTGGCGGCCGACATCCACCACATCGTCCGCCCGCTGCCGCAGATATTCATCGGAAAGTTGACGGTAGGCATCCGCAATTTCCTCAACGCTCTGCTGCCAGGCCCAGGCTGCATTCGCACCATTTTGAAAAATTTGCTGTCGGGTTCGATCCAACAAGGCGGGATCCCGGATGATCAGAAGATGGGCATCGAAAATGGCTGCGCGCGCTTCTCCCAAACCGGGTTTCAGGGTCTGCCGGCGCTGCAGGACAGCCTCGCAGGTTTTATCCTTGGCGCGCAGCAAATCCTCCCATTCGCGGTCGGGATTTTCAGCCCGGTGGCGGGAAACTTCCGGTGCCGGTACCCGATAATGGAAAATCGGCCCCAGGGCAATGCCTTCCGAAAGGGCAATCGCGGCGAGACCTTCCTCGCCGGCGGCGGTGGCGGCAGCCGGTTCTGGTGCGGGTATCGTTTCTTCGTCATAGGCTTGCAGGTGTTCGTTTACCAGTGTGGCCAGTGCTTCCAGGGCTTTTGGCGCATCGGGTCCGGCGGCGGAAACGACAATACGGTCGCCGCGCTTGACATCCAACATGGCAAGGCTGTTGAGGCTGGCGGCTGAAACCGGATCCCGGGGCGAGCCAAGCTTTTGGACCCATATGCGGGCATCGAAGGCCGCCGCCGTCTGGACAAAGCGGGCCGCCGGGCGGGCATGCAGACCATGCAGGGTGTTGAGGGTCAATGTGATTTGCTGCCGGAGCTCCGATTGCGGCCTCACCGGGGCGGGGACTATGGGCTCGGTCTGTTTTTTATCCGGTTCGGCCAGGTGCCGCAGCTTGGGAATCAGCGCCCGGCTTGCCTCGCGGCAGACGATTTCCAGATCACTGCCCAGACTGATCTGCACCCCGGCCGCCACAGCGCCTTCGACAATAGGCGCCGCGCATAGCCGAATGCGGGGCTGCATTTTTTCCGGCAGCAATTCCAGCGCGGTTTCAGCACTTAGAATCGCACTGCCGAGATCCATCAGCACCACGACACCGTCAGGGCTGTAAACCGACTCGACGGCCTCAACAATATCCACGGCATCGGTGCCGAATGCCGCCCGGTCGGCACCGACCCCGCCCACAGCGGATATGGGGATGTCTTTGGAGGTAACCTGGCGGACCAGGTCCACCAATGCCCGGGATAAAGCGTTGCTGTGGGAGACAATGACAAGGCCAACCATAAATTGCCCCATCGACTTGATATCTGGGTAAGTTCAGTTCTTTAAATCGTGTGATCCAAATTTGTTATCCGGTGCATATTTTGGTCATTGAGTATTGAGATTTTGAATTTATTTGTTATTTGGTGCTTGGGATTTGGGATTTTATTGTCTCGTTACAATTTCTGATGAAACAGGTTAGTTTCGGAGCCGTCTTCTTTGCCCCTGCCTCCAAAGAAACGTGTGGTTCGTGACAGATAACCCTGCAATCTCACCGCATCATTCAGGATTCCGTTTGTCCCCACGTATCGGCCGCTGCCTGAATCAGCAGGTAAGAAGAGGTGGCGCCGGGGTCCTGGTGGCCGACGCTGCGTTCTCCGAGATAACTTGCGCGCCCTTTGCGGGCCGGCATGCCGATGGTAAGCTTCATGCCGGATTCGGCCGCCGCCGCGCCGTCAGCCAGAATTTCTTTCAATCCGCCATCCGTTTCCAAATTCTTTTTCATCGCCGCGACAGCCGGGCTTAACGCATCCACCATGGTTTTGTCGTTTAATTCGGCCTTGCCTCTTTGCACAACCCCTGAAAGACCTGCGTCAAAAAGCGCGATGAGGTCCGCCGGCGCCAGGTTTTCCTTGCCTTCGCAGGTCGCGGCCGCGCGCAAGAAAAACGTGCCGTACAAAGGACCGGCAGCGCCTCCCACGGTTTTGATCAGCGTCATGGCCACCGTCTTCAAAAGCGCGCTGTTGTCTGCGGGTGCGTTTTTGTCCAGTTCGGCCGCAACGGCACTAAATCCGCGGTTCATGTTGATCCCGTGGTCGGCGTCGCCGATGGCGGCATCCAGTTCGGTCAGATAGTCCTTGTTTTCCGCATAGACATGCTGCAGTTTGCGGATCCAGGCCAGCAGATCGTCCAGATTGATCATTGTTGTCTATTGCTCCTCCCCTGTAGTGAGTTTTTTTGCTGCACAGCGAGAAGCCTCAAGTAGCCTCATTAAAAGAGGACAAAATTCGAAATAAGAAGTACGAAATTCGAAACAAATTCAAATGAACCAAATTCTAAATTCAAAACAAAAGCATCGCTGGTTAAATGTTATAATGATTGCGCAACTCAGTGCTCCATGCTACTTTAGTTTCAGTATTTGAATCATTCGGATTTCGGATTTGTTTCGAATTTCGATATTCGAATTTCGTGCTTTGATGAATTTCTCACTGGATCGGCAGAAACTTTAAGGGTCCTCCGCCAGAGGAGAATGTTCAAATCTTTATTAGATCCCCCAGCGCAGTCCCGGGGTCCGAACCGGTGCATCCCAGAATGCCAGCAGTTCATCATCGGCCCGCAGCAGCGTGATGGAACAGCCGGCCATTTCCAAAGAGGTGATGTAATTTCCCACCAGCCTGCGGGCAATCGCAAAGCCCTTGGCAGCGCAGATGTCTGCAAGCGCCTTGTAGACAATGTAAAGCTCGATCAAGGGCGTTGCGCCCATCCCGTTGACCATGGCAATGACCCGATCACCGCTTTTAAAGGGAAGATCGTCGATCACAGCTGCGGCCATGCCGGCTATGATGTCGCGGGCTCCGGCCAGGGGCTTTCTTTCCCGACCCGGTTCGCCGTGGATGCCGATGCCGATTTCCATCCGGTCGTTTTCGATATCGAAAGTAGGTCTGCCGGCGGACGGCACGGTGCAGGAGGTCAGGGCCATGCCCATGGAGCGACCGTTGTCATTGACTTTGCGGCAAAGGGCGGCGACGGTTTTCAAGTCAAGTCCTTTTTCGGCAGCCGCGCCGCAAATTTTTTCGGCCAGCACCGTTGTACCGACACCGCGGCGGCCGGCGGTATATAGGCTGTCCTGCACGGCAACATCATCGTTGATAATGACACTCTCAACTTGGATGCCTGCGGCCTGGCACAACTCGGCGGCCATCTCGAAATTCATGACATCGCCGGTGTAGTTTTTGACGATATGCAGCACACCGGCCCCGCCGTCAACGGCTTGAGTGGCCGCCTGCATCTGATCCGGGGTCGGGGAGGTAAAGACTTCACCCGGACAGGCGGCGTCCAGCATGCCTTGGCCCACGAACCCGCCGTGCATCGGCTCGTGGCCGCTGCCACCGCCGGAAACAACTCCGACCTTGCCCTTGACCGGCGCATCCGCTCGAACAATAAAAACAGGATCAAAATGAACGTTGACCCATTCACCATGGGCCGCTGCAAAGCCGGCCAGGGAATCCCTTACCACGTCTTCCGCTTTGTTGATCAGCTTTTTCATTTTTCATATCCGCTTTCGAATATATTCAACGCCATCAAGTCCTTCAAAATCCGCATCCTGAGTCCATACGGTTGCCTGATACAGACGGCCGGTGGAAAGAATAATGCTGTCGGCCATGGGAATATTCGGACCATCTGCAAAAGCCTTCAGCCAACCGGAGGAATCAACCAGGTTCATATTCTATCGATCTCCCTTTCAACCATAGTATCGATTCCCTTGAGGAAGCCTTTCATTTCAAATATTGTTCTGACCGGGATCATTTCTATACGATTTTCGAAGGCAACCATCTGGACCTGTTGGCCGGGTCTGAGATTAAGCGCTTCGCGAAGCTTTTTGGGGATGACAACCTGGTATTTCGGCGAAATTTTCACAGCTTCCATACACAACCTTCATCGAGTATATTTTCGTAATACTATAGGTCTATCGATCATTTTTTTGCAAGCAAAAATCCGAATACTATCTTAATGTCCGCAATCCGATTCTCTGAAACGTTTGCTCAGAATCTGGTTATATAGAAAGAGCAAGTACAAGGAATGTGGGAGCGGTTTTCAACCGCGAAATCAAATGCCGCGGCATCCTCATACATCGTTTTTTCCGACGGCCCATCGCCATCACTGATGCCATCCCCCCGGTAGGAGATCAAGAGCAGCGAAAATCCGAGCCGGTGAAAGCGCCTTGCATGCTCAACGTTGGCACTGATGTTAAAAGCGCTGCCGGGAAGATACAGAAGGACACGCCAATTGGGGGATTGATCCGCGGGTATCCACCATGCGTGAACCCTTTCGGCGGAATAGGTGCCGGCCGGTGAGGGTATGTAAACGTTTTCAAAATTTGCGTTTGCATATTGTACATAATGTGAATAGATTGGTATAGTTTCAAGGCCTGAAGAACAATGTCGGCCCTTAATCATTTCATTCTGAAAAATGCGCAGCATAAAGAATTAATCCGCCGGAGCTTGGATTCAAAAACCTTCTTCGGTTTAAAATAATCAGTTCAAAACCCCGAATGTAAAATTTTCAGGGCGGATTAAGCGGATTAATTAGAAAGCGAGTTTATCTGCCATGATCCTACAACCCCGAATTCGACACAACATGTGCGTGAACGCCCATCCTAAAGGATGCCTGGCGCAGGTGCGGGCCCAGATCAACTACACGCGCTCCAAAGGAAATATCACCAGTCCTAAAAGGGTGCTCGTCATTGGAGCCTCCAACGGGTATGGGCTGGCGGCCCGAATCGTTTCGGCCTTCGCTTCCGGGGCGGCCACCATCGGGCTCGGACTGGAAAAACCCCCGTCCAGCACAAGGACCGGCACCGCGGGCTGGTACAACCTGGAAGCCTTCCGGCTGGAGGCGGAAAAGGTTGGACTGGCGGCCTGGAACATCAACGGGGATGCCTTTTCCGATGAGGTGAAATCTCAAACCGCAGCGCTGATTCGCGACGAACTGGGGCCCATCGATTTTCTCGTTTACAGCATCGCCGCCCCGCGCAGAATGGACCCGGATACCGGGGAAATCTATTCATCCGCAATTAAACCCATCGGAACCGAGTTCACCTCCCTGACCGTCGACTTCATGACCGGGGTCCTCGGGGAGGTATCGGCGCTCCCGGCCACTGAAGAGGAGATCCGCCAGACCGTCAAGGTAATGGGCGGCGAAGACTGGCTGCGGTGGATCGAGGGACTCCGAGAGCAGAACCTGTTAGCCGAAAATTTTCTCACCATCGCCTTTTCCTACATCGGACCGGAATTCATAAAATCCATCTACCGTGAAGGGACCATGGGCGTTGCCAAGCGGGACCTGGAGCATAAAGCCGCCCAAATCACCGGCCGGCTTTCGGAACTGAATGGCAGGGCGCTTATCAGCGTCAACAAGGCTTTGATCACCCAGGCCAGCGCGGTCATTCCGGGTGTTCCCGTCTACATCTCGCTGTTGTACCGGGTGATGAAAAACAAAAAACTGCACGAGGGCTGCATCCAGCAAATGGTCCGGCTGTACCACGACCGCCTCTTCCATGGGGGTCCACCGGTCGTCGACGAAAGGGGGTTCATCCGTATGGACGACTGGGAGCTGCGCGAGGATGTTCAAGCGGAGATCCAATCGCTGTGGAGTAAAGCTGAGGCGGGAAACATCAAACGGATCGCCGATATCGAGGGGCTGCGGGAGGAATTCCTGCGCCATCACGGCTTTGGAATGCCCGGGGTGGATTATAGCGAAGACATCGAACCGGACGCCCTTTAGAAGTTGAATTTGCGCATTATTTGATAAGAAATTATCTCGCAAAGCCGCAAAGCCGCAAAGCCCGCAAAGGTAAATTATTGGTTAATCTTGGCGTCTTAGCGAGATATTTTTTTGGTTCCGGTTGAAAGGCGATCTCGACATCTCCGACTTATCAGAAGGGGTGCAGGTCATTCTTCTTTTGCGCAAAGTATTCCCCGCTAAATCAGTTCCGCCGCCTCAAATATTCAAGCCCGCATTGCAGGATCAGCCTTTCGAAGGCATAATAACCTCGAATTTTTCACTCAGCGCCTTTTTGAATTGCACGGCATCCTGCTCCCCGCCGACGATGCTGCCGTAGTGCATCGGGATGGCGATCCGGGGCTTAATTGCCAAAGCAGCCTCCACCGCTTCACCAGCCGTCATCACGTAGGTGCCTGAAACCGGCAGCAAGGCGATGTCCGTCTTAAAGTCTTTCATTTCGGGAATAAAATCGGTGTCGCCGGCATGATAGACGCGGACACCCTCAATCTCGACGATAAAGCCCAGCCAGCCGTTGGCTTTGGGGTGAAAGTTTTTGTTGATATTGTATGCCGGTACCGCTTCGATTTTTACCCCGGCCACTGTTAGGCTCTCTCCCGGTGATACCACCCGCACGTCGCCGGAGAGTTTCTTCGCAGAATCTTTCTCGGTGACAATTACCGTTTCGGGCTGCTGGATTTTGGCCACGTCGTCCGGCGAGCAATGATCAAAGTGTTCGTGGGTGATCAGGATGATGTCCGCCTTTTTGCCCGCCGCGATTTCGTAGGGATCAAAGTAAATCGTCTTTGCGGCATCAATGCGGAACCCGTCATGTCCCAACCATACAATTTTTTTGGCTAAATCCTGTGCTGTCATGGCTGCCTCCTTTGGTTAAAAATGACGTGTCGAAAGATGATCGTGCGTTGAAGATAAAACCATTGCCTGTTGTTTGTCAAGGGCAAGCGATCTGTCGACAAGACAATGTTAAAGCCAG
The DNA here is from genome assembly GCA_964435765.1 of uncultured Desulfosarcina sp. Taxonomy (GTDB): domain Bacteria; phylum Desulfobacterota; class Desulfobacteria; order Desulfobacterales; family JAFDCJ01; genus JAFDCJ01. The sequence continues at coordinate 1,986 of CAYTBC010000049.1, read as the reverse complement.
TTGATTCAAATCGAAGCTCTGCCGGCACATTAGCAGAATAATTTACCCAGAACCATGGATACCATCCATAAGGCAGTACAAGAATAACGTACGTCTGTCTGCTCCAGCCTTCGCTGAGCGTCGCCGCGACAGGAGAGCGCCAGCCCTTGAAGGACAGATCTGCCGTCGCGTGAATCGCACATTGCCTTTATTGAATAAAGGATCTTGTCTAATTTTAATGAAAAAACAGAAAAGAAGATTTAACCAATTTACAATCTTTTTGGTTTATAGCAAATTTTTACGCCTTTCTTAGTTTCTTTCTAATCAGTTTAATTCATTATTCAAACTTTGACCCTCATTGCTCGTCGTAAACTTTAAAACTTAAGTACGTACCTAATATCCGTCCCTGAGGCAGGAGCCTCACGTCATGGCGTGATTAGAAGCGCACGCCGTTCTTATGGTTCCGAAGGCTTTCGGAAGATCTTGGCGGTGGAGGTGCCGAGCAATCGGAATTCCTACCTCGACTAATATTTGCTTATTGTCAACTCAAAAAATACGTCTGCGCAAACTTTCTTTGATTTTTTGTTGAAAGTGTATATAATTGACCCAAACCGTACAATTCGAGAGATAATTATGAAAATTCAGGCTAAAATAAATACGCTTAGAAAGAATAAAGGGTTAGCCCAAAAACAAATGGCTGATATAGTCGGCATCAATACCACACACCTCAGCCGATTGGAAACTGGAAGATATTTGCCGTTTATTGATGTTTTAAAAAAAACTGGCTGACGCGCTTTCAGGTAACCTCGGACCATTTGCTTAGCGATACGGATGATGAAGCAGAAAAACATGAACATGTTTAAGATAGGAGACGGATCATGCCGGAAGTAAACTATAATCAAGTCATGTCTGAGATAAAAAACTTAAACTTATCAGACCAGCTTCGTCTTTTGGAAGAAATGGCAACGCTGATTCGCAAGAAGGCAAGCAAAACCAAGCCCCGCAGTATTTTGGAGTTAAAAGGAAAGGGCAAGGATATCTGGAAGGGACTTAATGTAAAAGCGTATATCGATGAGGAAAGATCATCGTGGAATGGATAAACGATTTACAGGGAAAAACGGTTGGGCTTGATACGGCACCGCTGATATATTTTATTGAAGAAAATCCCGCTTATATTGAAACGGTAAAACTTTTCTTTGAAGCAATGGACAGGGGTGAGTTTTCGGTTGTCACTTCAACTGTGACCTTACTGGAGGTGCTGGTGCATCCGTTACGCAGCAATAACAGAGAACTGGCAACAGAGTACCGGGACATATTGCTTAATTCAAAACTGATAACTTTAGAGGTCTCAAGCGCCATTGCGGAACAGGCTGCCCAACTCAGAGCCACCCATAATATCCGCACACCGGATGCCATTCAGATCAGCGCGGCATTAAACGCGGGGGCAACTCATTTTTTTACCAATGATATCAGACTGCCTGAAATTCCATCCATACAGATTCTTTCCATTGATACACTTATCTAAAAAGCAAGGTAGCGTCTCCGTGCTCAGGCTTCATCCGATAGAAAGCTCGGCGGATTCCGCTCCTTGGGGGAAACTTATGGTAGGTTCTAAGGTTTTAAAGTTTAATGGTAATAAAAGAGCATGGGAGTTGAACAATAATTATAATGAAAAATTAAATTCTCTGGCAATTTTCTCCCCACGCTGGACTGCGTAGTTGATTGCCATAACAGACACGTTCATTTATTTTCGCGCGTCGCATCGCCTTCACATTAGCCCAGCCGCCATTGCTGCGAGTCAAGCCGCCTCCAATCAAATCATCACGCTTGCCAAGGGCAATACCTTTTTCCACGTAGCCGCGATATTGCCATCTGGCAGCTAATGTCTTCTTGCCAAACAACCGCAATACGGCTGTGGTATCCTGCCAATCGTTGCTGCGCAGGTTCATTAATACGCTATGACCGCAAAATGAATATTTGTCTAGTGATGACAAATTTGACACAAGT
>CAYTBC010000048.1:0-26252 GCA_964435765.1 uncultured Desulfosarcina sp. | reverse complement strand
ATTCCCGGGTCAAATTGTCACAGGCTACCGGAACAACCGTGGTTCCGGTAATCAGCTTGCCTTTCTCCGCAAGATCCTGCTTCAGGGCTCTAACCTCGGGCTCTCCACCGGTGTGCGTCAGAGTTGTGCAGGTTCCGCAGCCGATGATGAAGATCCGGTTTAATCCTTTCAGAAGCCGCTCAATTTCTTCTTCCGATTTTTTTTGCGTGATGGATCGAATCATGTTCCATTCTCCTCTTTTTCCAGATCGCAGCGGAGGCAGCGCTTGGCCTCGCGCCGGCCCTCCTCCTCGGTGAATCCTTTTTCAACTTCGCGAAAATCCTTTATGCGTTCTCCGGCATCCTCGAACTCAACTTCGACCCGGGGCTTGTCTTCGGTGCTGTCTTCATCCAGCGCCAATCCAGCGGCCGTGTGCCGGGCCGACTTCTCATCCGGAATGTATACCGGGCTTTCATCTCCTGTCAGGTATTTATTGATGGCGATGGCCGCGCGCCGGCCCGAAGAGATGGCCCGGATCGCAAAGGTGGGGCCGGTGGTGAAGTCGCCGCCGGCAAACACCCCCGGCACATTGGTGGCCAGGGTGTTGGTGTTCACCACCAGGGTTCCCCAGAGTTGGCGCTCCAACTTGCTGTCGGCATCCAGAAATGACATGTCGGCCGCCTGGCCGATGGATATAATCACGTTGTCGGCATCGATAAAGCGGGTGTCTTCAAGATCGCAAGTGGGGTTGAAACAACCCTCGTCGTCGAATACACAGACACAGTGGGTGAATTCGATGCCGCTGACCCGTCCGTTTTTATGGGTGATCCTGCTGGGTGAAGCCTCCGGATTGATGACGATGCCTTCGTCGATGGCCTCTTCGATGTCTTTCTCCCAGGCCGGCATTTCGTCGCGGGCTTCCAGGCAGAATATCTGGGCTTCGCGGGCACCGGAGCGCAGGGCCGTGCGGGCCACGTCCACCGCGACATTGCCGCCGCCGATGACCACGGTCTTGCCGCTCAGCGGGACGTCGGCGCCTGTGCGGACCTTGCTCAAAAAATCCAGGCCGTAGTAAAGGCCTGCGAGGCCCTCTTCTTCGCCGGGGATGCCCATGCGTTTGCTGGCCTGGGCGCCGGCGGCTATAAACACGGCACGGTAGCCTTCATCGAGCAGATCGCTGAAGGTGTGTTTGGCATCAATCGGTGAGTTGTAGCGAATTTCAACCCCGCAGTTTTCAATGTACCGGATCTCCTCCTCGATCACCTGGCGCGGCAGTCGAAATTCGGGCACGGCAATGCCGAGCATGCCGCCCGCCACCGGCTGGGCTTCGAACACGGTGGTCTGATATCCCATTTTGGCGAGAAAATAGGCGCAGGTCAATCCGGCCGGACCGGCTCCGACGACGGCGATTTTTTCCTTGCGGGTTACCGGAAAGGGGTCTCTTTGCGGGCCGATATTTTTAAAATACCAGTCCGAAGCCAGGCGTTTGAGAGCCCGGATGGCCACCGGCTCGTCGAGTTCCCCGCGGCGGCACTTATATTCGCAGGGATGAATGCAGATGCGGCCGCAGACGGCCGGAAACGGATTGCGCTCCCGAATGATTTCAACGGATTTTTCGTAATCGCCTTCGGCAACGGCGGCCACATAATTGGGGACGTCGATGCCGGCCGGGCAGGCATGCTGACAGGCGGATATGACCATTGCGTCGCAGACGGCACCGGCACAGCGGTGTTCCCGGATGTGATCTTCATATTCTTTGAGAAAGTATCGCAGGGTGGAAAGCGCCGGCTTGGAGCAGGCCTGCCCGAGTCCGCACAGGGACGCCTCGGTCAGGGTTTCCCCCAAATCACGGATGGTGGCGATATCCTCCAGGCGGCCCTGTCCGCGCGTGATGCGCGTCAGGATCTCCAGCAGCTGGGTGGTGCCCAGACGGCAGGGCGCACACTTGCCGCAGGACTCCGACTGGGTGAAACTGAGGAAATACCGGGCAATTTCAACCATGCAGTTGTTTTCGTCCATCACCACCAATCCGCCCGATCCCATGATGGCACCGACCCGCTGAACGGTGTCGTAGTCGATTTCCAGATTCAAAAACTGGGCGGGCACGCAGCCGCCGGCGGGTCCCCCCATCTGGACCGCTTTAAACGCCCGGCCCTTGGGGATACCGCCGCCGATATCGTAAATTACTTTTTTGACGGTCGTGCCGATGGGAACCTCGACCAAACCGGTGTTGTTGACCTTGCCGGCCAGAGAAAAGATTTTGGTGCCCTTGCTGTCGGCGGTGCCGACCTGGCCGTACCAGTCGGACCCGTTTTTAATGATTAGCGGGACGTTGGCCCAGGTTTCCACGTTGTTGATGTTGGTCGGTTTGCTGTCGATACCGGCCTGGGCGGGGAACGGCGGCCGCGCCCGCGGCATGCCGCGCTGGCCCTCGATGGAGGCCATCAGGGCGGTTTCCTCGCCGCAGACAAAGGCGCCGGCCCCCAACCTGAGCGAGAGTTCGAAGTTGAAACCGGTGCCGAGGATGTTTTCTCCCAGCAGCCCCAGGGCATGGGCCTGTTCGATGGCCAGCTTCAGATGATCGACCGCGATGGGATATTCCTCACGCACATAGATGTACCCGTATTCGCTGCCCATGGCATAGGCACCGAGCAGCATGCCTTCCAGGACGGCGTGGGGGTCGCCTTCCAAAATGGCGCGATCCATGAAAGCACCGGGATCGCCTTCGTCTGCGTTGCAAACCACGTACTTGGGTCGGCCTTCGGCCTGCCGGGCAAATTTCCATTTGAGTCCGGTGGGAAAGCCGGCGCCGCCGCGGCCCCTGAGCCTGGCCGCCTGCACCTCTTCGATCACCTGGCCGGGTTTCATTTTAGACAGCGCTTTGACCAGCGCCTGGTAGCCGCCGGCGGCAATGTAATGTTCGATTTGGGTGGGATCGATCCGACCGCAGTTCGCCAGAACCCGGCGCTCCTGCTTGGCATAAAACGGGATCTGGCTGCGGTAATAAATCGGCTGGAAAGTTTTGGGCACCCGGTAGGCCAGCCGGTCGATCAACTGGTTCTTTTTCAAGGTCAGGCCGACGATATCAGCCGCATCGTCGGGCGCCACTTCCTGATACTGAACCCCCATCGGCTCAATGGCGATTACCGGCGCTTTGGCGCAGAAGCCGTGGCAGCCGGTGGCGCGAACTTCGACCTGCCGCGCGAGCCCCCGGGCTTTGACTTCGTCGTTCAGCGCTTCCAGAACGCCGGCGGCACCGTAGGCGCGACAGCCGGTCATGCACACGTGCACTTCGATAATGCCTTCTTCGCGGCGGGAAAGGATCCTGTTGCGAAGCCACTCCAGCTGCCCGATGGATGAAAGCTTCTCCATTTTATTTCACTGTCTCCTTGCGCATCACTTCTTTTGATACTCCCCCAAAACACTGGTTACTTTGGGCGGGGAAAGTCTGCCGAAATAATCGCGGTTGATCATCATGGTCGGTGCCAGAAAACACGCGCCCAGACAGGCGACGGTTTCCAGAGTAAACTGGTAATCCGGACTGGTTTCACCTTCCTTAAGCCCCAGTTCTTTTTGCATCAACCGCAGAATACTGCGTCCGCCTTTGACGTGGCAGGCGGTGCCGCGGCAGACTCGGCACACGTATTTACCCTTGGGCTTCAATGAAAACCCGGAATAAAAAGTGACGACTCCCTGGACCTGTGACGGGAAAAGATTCAGGGCCGCGGCAATCGGTTCGATGGTCTCCGGGGGAACGTAGCCGTAAGTCTCCTGCACCTCCTGGAGCAGGGGAATCAGTCCCCATTTCTCCGTTTGGTGCCGGTCGATAATCGCTTCGAGTTTGCCAAGATCAATTTCGGGTGGTTGCATAATAACTCGCTTTGCTCGTTATGGGCGCTGCGCTGAAGGAGCGTTTCACTTGAGGAGCGCTGCGCTTGAGGTTAGAGGTTATAAATTATGCTGATAGCTCATAGCTGATAGTCAAATCGATTAGCCGGCTTTTCGTTCAAGCACTAACTATGAGCTTTGAGCTATGAGCTATGAGCTAAAAGCGTAGCGCCCCTTTACACCTTTTCTATTTTTACCTCACACGTTTTCCAGCCGTCAGCGCCGGGAACGGTCAGGTCGGCCAGGTCGAACAGGTTCATGGCCGAATTATTGTCGTAGCCGGTGGGAACAAAAATTTGGTGCGAGTTCAAGCCGGGCTTGAGCTGCACCGCACGGGTAAGCGTTCCAAACGGCGAGCGGACAACCACGGCGTCGCCATTTTTTAGCTTGAGATCGGCGGCGTCCTGCGGGGAAATTTCTATGCTGCCGCTTGAGGCGAATTCCCGGATCCGCGCCGATGCTTCGGTTCGCGTTCCGCTTCCCAGATGGTATCGGTGGGTGCCGACAATCGCTGTAAACGGATATTCCCGGTCAACCGGCATATCCTCGGTGGTAACCACCGGATAGAAAGAAATTAATTCATCCGCCGCGTCGGATTTGAAGAGGGCTTTTTTGCCGGTCATTTTGATCCAGGCTTCCGCCTGGTTGTCCAGCGGCGCATACATGGGTACGAATTGCCGGATTTCTTTTCTGATGTTTTCAAGGGAGTCAAAAGAGGCATGGTTGCCCAGCCTGGCTGCCAGCAGGTTAAGGATTTCCCAATCGGCCCGGGCTTTGCCGGGGGGCGGCACGACCGCACCGAATGATTGGATCCTGCCCTCGAGATTCGTGACGGACCCCGGCTTTTCGCTCAAGGCCGCACCCGGCAGAACGGCATCCGCAATTTTGGCCGTGTCCGTGTTAAGAATATCCTGCACCACCAACAGGTCCAGATTTTCAAGGGCCCTTTTCACCCGGTCGCTTTGCGGCAGTGCCCGCAGGGGATTTTCTCCCATGATGTAAAGGGCTTTTAAGACGCCTTTTTCAGCCGCCTCGATCATGCGCACCATGTTGAGTCCGGCGTCCGGTGAAAGATTTTTCTTCCAGTTCTTTTCCCACTTTTTTCTGAAAGCATCATCGGCCAGGGGTTGCCGGCCAGGCAGCAGTTCCGGGGAGGCGCCCATGTCCAACGCGCCCTGCTGGTTGTTCTCCTTAGCCAGCACGTAAATTCCGGCACCGGCGCTGCCGAGGCTGCCGCTCATCAGCGACAGGTTGAGGATGGCCCCGCAAGCATGCTGGCCGTTTTTTTGCTGGAGGATGCCGTGCCCAATCACAATGGCTGTTTTTTTCCCTTTGAGCAGATCCGCAGTTGCATTCAGGGCGGTGTTTTCCAGACCGGTGATGCGGCTGACCCGGTCCAGGTTCAGCGACGACAGGCCATAACGAAAAAGGCTGAAGCCTTCCGTATAGCGGTCGATGAATTTGGGATCGTAGGCCTCTTTTTCATGGAGCAGAGCCGCCAGAGCGTTGAGCAGTTCGAGATCGGATCGCGGTTTCAGAGGCAGCCACATGCGTGCGAAGCGGCTCAATTCCGTGCGGCGCGGATCCACCACGATCAAAGGAATTCCATGCCTGGCAGCCCTTTTGAGATAATAACCGGCTACGGGTACCGAATGGCTGGGGTCTGCGCCCAGGATTAAAATCGCTTCGGCCTTTGATAGGTCGGCCAGGCGATTCGTCCGATAGCCGCCTCCCGTCTTTTCATCGAGCACCTTCAAAAGAGGCTGGCCGAATATGTAGCCGCCATTGTCGATATTGTTGGTGCCGATAAACACCCGGGCGATTTTTTGAAAGAGATAATTTTCTTCGTTCGAGCACTTGGAAGCACCCAGAAAAGCAATGCTCTGGGGACCGTTCTCGTTTTTGATTTGCATTAGCCGGCCAGCTACCTGCTCCAGCGCTTCGTCCCAGGAGACCGGCACCAGATCTTTATCATGGCCACTGTTGGCTTTGCGCAGCAGAGGGCCGACCAGCCGTTGGGGTGCGTTTAAAAAATCGTGGGCAAAGTGTCCCCGGACACACAGGGTCGCGCCGTTGACGCTGCCGGGTTGATGGGCGGGGTTGACCTCGACAATGCGGTTGCCGGCAGCTCCCATGGCCAGGCTGCAGCCCACGCCGCAAAATCCGCAAATGGAAACCGATTCATGTTCAGGACTTCCCACGAAGCGGGTGTTTTTGGCCGACAGGGCACCGGTCGGGCACAGACTCACACAGGTACCGCAAAAGGTGCAGATGGACTGCTCCAGGCCCAGCTCATGGGCGGTGGCCGGCCGGGATCCGAAACCGCGCGAATTGTAATCAATGGCGCCGACCACCACCAGTTCATGGTCGGCCCGGATGCATTTGCCGCACAGGATGCACTTGCTCAAATCCCTGATGATAAAGGGATTGGCCTGCTCAAAAGGTTTGAAATTGGGCATGGGGTAGAGGTTCGGCTCCCCGATGCCCAGATCGGCCGCGGCCTGGCGCAGCTGGCAGCGGTTGCCCTTGCTGCAGACGATGCAGGATTCCGGGTGTTCGGCGATCATGAGGCGGACGATGTTGCGGCGATGCTTGACAATGCGCGCGGATGCGGTTTGCAAAACCATTTCCGCGGCGGCGGGGGTCACACAGGCGGCCATCAGGCGGCCGGTTTTTTCATCTTCCACCAGGCACATCCGGCAGGCGCCAAACGGTTTGAGATCCGGATGATGACAGAGCCTGGGAATTTTTATGCCGTTTTGATCAGCGGCCTCCAAAACGCTGGATCCGGCAGAGCAGGTGATTTTCCGGCCGTTGATGGTCAAAGGGATGGTGTTCAAGGGGTGGGCTCCTTTGTGCAATAAGTTTGCCGGTTTGCCCGTTAGCCGGTTCTTTTTAAGGGAAAACGGGCTCAACGGGCAAACGGGTAGCCATTTTTTTATTTCAACTTGGCAGCATCCAGATACAGCTGGAGATTCTCCTCTCCGCCGACGGTGATGATGTGAACGCCCTGGCACAAGTCTTTGAGGCCGGCTACGATATCGCTAAAAATTTCAATGCTAGCTTTTTGTTTATTGGGTGCGCGGGTCAGCTTTTCGATGATCCATTCCGGGACCATGCCGGATTTAATATGGCGATTCAGAAAACGCGCCATCCCGGCGGTTCGCAATATCATGATCTCCGCAATCACGGGGACGTTGAAGGTGTCGACCTGCTTTAAAAATTTTGCGAACTGGTCCACATCGAATACCGGTGTCGTCAGGAAGTACCCGGTGCCCAATTTGGTCATCTCCTCCATTTCTTTCATTTCCAACTCAGGAACATTTTTGCCCCAGGAGGATTCAACCCCGGACCCCAGGAGAAAATCGGCTTTGGTTTTCAGGGTGTCGCCTTCAACCGTGTGCCCTTCCCGGATATGCTCCAGGACGGACTGCAATTTACCGGCATCCACATGGAAGAACATCATTTCCTGCAGGCTGTCGCCGGTAATGCGGTAATCTTCGGTAAACACCAGCAGATTGTCGATACCGGCGTTATGTGCTTCAATCAGGTCCTTTTGCAGCTGCAGGCGGTTTTTGCCCCGGGTTGTGGTCTGGTAAATCGGTTCCAGGTGATTATGGTTCAACAGCTCGCAGGTCTTAATGGTATCGCTGACGATGCCTTCAAATTCCACCTCCGATAGGGACACACCGTCCACCCGACCCCGCACCCGGCTCAAACTGCGGACAAGGTCTTCCGGTTCCTGATCAATCGGGGACTGGACCTCCGAGGTGACCACAAAATTCTTTTTTTTCAAGGCTTCTTTAAGCTTCATTTATTAAACTCCGGCGGGGTTCAGGGTTTAGCTTTTCAGCGAAGACCCAATAGTCGTGCCACTTCCTCCTTCAGTTGCGGCAATGGAAAAGGTTTTGAAAAGCAGGAGTCGGCGCCGTGCTCCTTCATTTTTTTGAATTTTTCTTCATCCAGGTAGGCGGATAAGACGATGATTTTGGTTTTGCAGGTCTCCGGGTTTTCCTTGATTTTTTTACAGACCTCATATCCTTTGATATCGGGCATCATAATATCCAGAATCAGCAAATGCGGTCTGAAATGATTGACCTGCAAACCGGCTTCAAATCCGTCGGATGCGGAAATCACTTCATAATCAAATTCGTCTTCCTCCAGCGCCTGAACAATCGTTTCAACGATGATGGGGTCATCATCCACCACCAGAATCTTTTGTCTGCCCGTCGCTGCCTCCTCACTGGGAATCGGAATGCCCTGCTTTTGCATAAACACCATCAAATCCGTCCGGTTGATGCGGCGATGGCCTCCCACGGTCTTATAAGCCTTGATATGACCGGATTCGACCCAGTTAATGATGGTCTTGGGAGACACATTGCAAAACCGGCTGGCTTTGAAAACGGTGAGGACATCTTCCATGGCTGGCTCCTTTTGAATTTACAGTTTTTATAGAATTTTCAATTAAATTACTTAAACGGCATTGTCAAGTATTTTTTTATGTACCATAAAAAAATAATATAAAATATATTAGGTTATATAATGTTTAATGGCTGTTGAAGTCGAAATAAATTTTTATTAAATATAGTTTTTATAGAACTTATAGAAAATAATACGGTTTACAGTGATTGGTTTTTGCAGGTTAGCTTAGAAAGAATTTGGGGCAGCTGATAGAGTAGGGAGGGTGCCGGCGATTATGACGGCACCTTGGGCAGACGATGTCAGCAGGAAATTGCCAATGCCAGTGACCGTAAGATGAAATAGCAGGAAGTTGCGCCGGCATCCTGGTGCCCGATGGTTCTTTCTCCCAGGCGGCTGGCGCGGCCCATTTTGGCCAGCATGTCCTTGGTGGACTCCATGCCTGCCTGGGCGGCCTGATCGAATTCAGCCAGGGCCTGGAGCGGCGGTTTGTTTTCTTTTTCAGCTGCTTCGAGGGCGCGTACCGCCGGTGAAAGGGTGTCGATCAGGGTCTTGTCGCCCGGGCTGGCTTTGCCGATATCCAGAATTCCCTTTTCGGCGGTTTGAAGCATGCCCACCAGGTCGCTTAAATTTACATTGCTTTTACCGGCACTTGCCTGGGAGAGCTTGAGAAAAAAAGTTCCATACAGCGCGCCCATGGCGCCTCCGACAGAATTTAAGACCACCATGCCCACATCCTTGAAAAGCGTTCCGATATCTTCGGCTGTGCTTTGCGCCAGGTTTTTCTTAACCAGCCGGAAGCACTTGGCCATATTGACCCCGTGGTCGCCGTCTCCGATGGCACCGTCCAGCTCCGAGAGGTAGTCTTTTTGATTTTCGATGGTGTCGCACAAATTTTCCAGTGCACGCAGCATTTGGCTTGTCGAGATGGTTGCGGGCATAGCGGTAGCTTCCTTTTTAATCGCTTAGCGTAGTCATATTGATAATACTTGAAAGGTTTCAGGTTTCAGGTGTCAGGCGGTAGCTTTTAACACTGAAATCCGAAAAATCATCGCTACGGTGCTCTGAAACCGAAAACTTCCAAAATATATTGTTTAAGAATAATATCATTTTGTAGATCGGCCTATTAAAATTAGGTAGAATTCCTTTAAACTCGCAACTCGCAACTCGCAACTCGCAACTCGCAACTCGCAACTCGCACCCCGTAACCCGCAACGCGCAACATTACCCTATCACCTTGAAACATGGCGTATCCGCCGGAGCCTCCAGCAGGGCTTTCAATTCCGCGTCCAGTTTCATCAGGGTCACTGAAAAGCCCGCCATTTCAAGACCTGTAAAAAACTCGCCGACCAAAGCGTGCCCGACTTTAATGCCCCTTTCATCCAGCATCTGTTTGACTTTGCGGTAGCAGATGTACAATTCCAATTGCGGGGTGCCGCCGAGGCCGTTAATCAGTACGGCGACTTCATCGCCGGACCGATAGGGCAAGTCCTCAATCACTGCGAGGGTCATTTTGGCGGTGATTTCGTCGGCGCTCAGCATCTTGATTTTGGCGGTTCCGGCTTCACCATGGTGCCCGACGGCATACTCCATTTCGTCGTCGGCCAGGGTAAAAGTCGGAGACCCTTTGGCCGGAACCGTGCAGGGCGCCAGGGCCACGCCCAGGGTGCGGGTGTTGTTATTGACTTTTTCCACCGCCGCCTTGCATTCCTGCAGACTGCCGCCGGCCGCCGCTTTAGCCCCGGCTATCTTCCAGGCCAGAAATGATCCCACCACCCCGCGGCGCTTGTTGGCCTCTTCTTTAGGACCGGACCCCACATCGTCGGTGCCGATAACCTGTTCTACTTCGATGCCTTCGGCCTTGGCCATGTCGGCAGCCAGCTGAAAGTTCATCACATCGCCGGCATAATTGCCCAGCAGAAACAACACCCCCTTGCCGGCATCCACCGCCTTGGCGGCTTCGAAACAGGCCATCGGCGGCGGAGACGTAAATATCTCGCCCACGGCCACCGCATCGAGCATTCCCCGGCCGATAAAGCCGATAAAGGCCGGCTTGTGTCCTGAGCCGCCGCCGGTGACGACCCCTACTTTGCCCGCCACGGGAGCATCCGACCGCACGACCGTGCGCGCGGTGTCCAATTTGCGGGCATACTTTTTATGGACATCCAAAAATCCTTCCAGCATTTCGTCCACCACGTCATAGGGATCATTGATGAATTTTTTCATAGAATCCTCCAAGATTTTTCGCGTTATAGAGAACATCGCAGAAAGAGCGCTTCGCTTTAGGCAGAATCGGAATATTATCTTTTACGATAACGCTCTGCTCCATGCCCTATGCGCTATGCTGATTTCACTTCTCATGCGCTTTGGCATACTCATTAATTCTTTGAATTTTGGGTTCCGAACGGCCGCCGGGCTCATATTTGGCCTTCATCCAGATGGTCACCAGGCTTTTGGCGAGCTCCACACCCGTGACCTGTTCGCCCAAGGTCATGATGTTGGCATTATTGCTCTTAATCGAACGTTCGGTTGAATATGCATCCGCACACAAGGCGGCATAAGCGCCGGGTACCTTATTGGCTGCTATGCTCATGCCGATACCGGTGCCGCACATGAGGATTCCGCGCTCATGTTTGCCGGCGGCTACCGCTTCAGCCACATCGATGGCCACATTGGCATATATCGGGTCTTCGCTCCCGTAGTCTTTACATTCAAATCCCAGCGCGGCCAGATGTTTGATAATGGCCTTTTTGAGGCCGACCGCGTTGGGGTCGCATCCGATGGCAATTTTTTTCATCGTCTTTCTCCTAATTAATCCGCCCTGAGAATTATGACATCCAGGGGTATAGATTGTTTTTGAATGTTGCAATAACTTGTTAGATCTATTAGCCGGTGGCTTAATTACTTTATGCTTCGCACATTTTTTGTTCCTTTATTTCAAATCCGCCGCTTGTCTATGCAGATAATTAGCCGGAATTAAGAAATGGAAACTCACGCTCAGACGGCAAGGGCGGTCCTGACGAAATCGACAGATTTTTCCATCACCCCCCGAATTTCTTTTAAATCGATCGGCTGGGCCGCCCGGCGGGGTGAGGCATCCGGTGCCCGCCGGATTCTCAAAGGAATCTCTAGAGATATCGGCACCGGCTCGGGCAGCGCGGCCAGTTCTTTTAAAATTTTGCGGTAATTGATGGTGCCCTTGCCGATTTCGGTAAAATACCATCCGAGACCATCCGAGGCAACATCTTTTACATGATAATGCACCGCGCAGCTGTGCACAAACCGGCAATCATCTTCCGGTCTGATTTTTTCAAAACAATGCGACAACAGGTTGCCGAAGTCGTAGTTGATTTTTACAGTTTCCAGACCGATTTCATCAATCAGCCGGGCTGCGGGTTGGCCGGAGTCCATCACATTGGCTTTGCCGTCGCCTGGATTTTCAAGGACGATGACCATGTTCAGGGCTGCGGCCGCCTGTCCCAGTTCTTTTATATTTTGCATGAATCGGCGTTTGTTTTCAAGGGGGGCCGCGTTTGACACGATGAAGCGGGCGCCGATCTTTTCAGCAAATGCCATCCGATTTTTGAAAATACCGACAATCCCCTCCCGTGACAAATCCACGTGCGATGAAAACGAGAGACACTTCAGGTTGTTTGCGGCCAGAAGCCTTAAAATTTCAGCGGCGTGGGCGTCGTTGAAATCATCTTCGGTAAAGGGGTCGGTGTAGCCTTCGATAAAGGCAATTTCAACCAGGTCGATGCCGACTGCGGAAATTTCTTTAAAAGCGGTTCCAAGATCGTAGCCGTCATAGGCGGCGGTACTGATTAGAATCGGGTTTTTCATGATAGTGCTTTAAACGAGGTCGGTAAAAAATCTTAAAAGTAAGGTTTTTGCATTTGGTGAAAATTAATTTTCTCGCAAAGCCGCAAAGCCCGCTAAGGTAAAGTATTAAGTTAATCTTGGCGTCTTTGCGTCTTAGCGAGAGACTCTTATTTTAGAGAAAATAGATTTTCTTCAATAAATTGCCAGGTCTTCAGATAATCATCGCCGGCAATCAGGCTTTCAAATTTTGCGGTATCAATTTGATCCAGCAACCTCCAGATCCGGTTGGATATCCTGCTGTTGGCTTCAAAGGTACCGATGATATCCCAGCGGGTGGGCGAAGTGTCGGAGGTCAAATAATCCTGGTAGCCGTATTTTTTCAGATAATAAAGAAATTCGATATATTCCAGAAAGTGCTTGGTGCCGCAGAAATAGTCCCAGTCCCACTTGCCGTCGTTGTCGTTGATGTGGATATAGGCTTTATATGGGCTTTCAGCCAGCAGCACATACGCTTCGGCCGGATTTTCGTTGCCGTACATGGAATGGCCGAAGTCAAGGGTGATGCCCATATCTTTGTTTTGGATGTCGTTGAGCAGGCACAGGGCCTTGGCCGCGGTGTCGACAAAACAGCGCCCGCGGGTTTCGCTGGGTTTGTACTCGACGAAAAGCGGCACTTCCGGTTTATGCGAGCCGGCTTCGCCGAAGGCTTCCACCAGGTATTTCCAGGTGCGGGCATAATCATATTGAAAGGAGAACTCGTAGCCGTCACCGAGCGGACAGCACGTCACTTTGTCGGCGCCGATGCCGGCGGCAAAATCCTTGGCTTCCTTGATGAAGCGCACTGCTTTGGCGCGGATGTCTTTATTGTGGGAAGTCAATCCGCCGTTGCGAAACTCGGGTTCGGCCTTGACATTGACGTTGACGGCCGCCACCTTCAAGTCATACTTTTTCAAAAGCTCTTTAGTTTCCTGCGGATCGCTGACTTCATATGGATAAACGATTTCAACACCGTCGTAGCCGTCTATCTCGGTCATCAGTTCGAACTTTTGGTC
Organism: uncultured Desulfosarcina sp.; assembly: GCA_964435765.1. GTDB lineage: Bacteria > Desulfobacterota > Desulfobacteria > Desulfobacterales > JAFDCJ01 > JAFDCJ01. Next base: position 13,092 of record CAYTBC010000048.1, on the reverse strand, counting down.
CAGCTCCAAAGGTCGGTTGTATTCGTGGAAGCGATCTTTGGTTTTGGATAAAAAGCCGGTAATAATGGCCATCTTCAACATAGCATCCTCCTTGTCCGGGCAAGCCGGAATTGAACAATTAATATTTTAAGCGCCGGCTGAATTTGTTGCCCCGCCGGCGCCGAGCTTGTTTAATAGGGTTTCAATAAAAATGCGTCCCTGCTGATACTCCTGCCGGACGGCCTCCGATGGGCAGGCAATTTCAATATCAAAAGCGCCCCGGTAACCGGCGGACTTTAACGCGGTGATTATTTTGGGCCAGTCAATGGATCCCGCTCCCGGCCGCAGCGATAAATTTTCGTTCCCAAAATTATCGCACAAATGGGTGCCGACAATATGCCCGTTGAGCTTGGCCGGGATCAGATCAAGATTTTCCTTGGCGGCCCAGGCATGGCCGGTATCAAAATTAAGCCCCAGCGAACGGGTCGCCAGCTGATCACAGAGGCGCAAAAACCCGTCGCTGCCGCCGATAAGGGCGGCGGGCATAATTTCCAGGGCCAGTCGATACCCGGCGGCTTCGACCATCTCGAGCAGCCGGCCGATTTTATCAACGCAGCGATTGAGGTAGGCGCGGTAGTCCTGCGGCAAAGTCATTGCGGCTGTCTTGAAACCACCCAGCGGCAAGGTGATGATGCGGCAGGCTTCAAAACAGCTGACAATCTCCAGCACGGCCTGCATTTCCTCCAGACCATAATCGGAAAGCAAATCTGCGGGTGTTGCAAAGGCCGCCATCATAAAATGGGCGACAAATTGGGTCGGTGCAAGCCCCAGGTCGGCTGCGCGCCGGCGGACCTTTTGGCAGCCGCCTTGCCGCCAGAGTGTTAAATTCTTGTGGTGGTAGACTTCAAGCTGGAAACCCCGGTAAGCCATATCCGCGATCTCCGGCAGACCGTGCGCCACATCGGAAGGTGTGAATTCATCCGTGAAGCGCGATATAAAATACGCCGGTGATACCCCTATCAAGTTAAATTCTCCCTATCAGATTTGTGAAATCTTCGTGGTAAAATTTTTGCGAGCAGCCGGTCTTTTAGGTTTTTAAAAAATGGAATCTGACTAACCAGCGTCCATACGATGATCAGAAAAAGAATCAGCGATACGGGGCGGGTGAAGATCGGCAAAAAACTTCCCTGGGACACCATCAAGGCTCGCCGCAAGTTTTCATCCGCCATGGGTCCCAGAATAACACCGATCACCAGCGGTGCGATGGGATAGCCCATCTCGATCAAAAAATAGCTGATAATTCCTACCGGCAGCATCAGATATAAGTTGAAAATGTTAATGCCCAGGGCATATGAGCCGATCATGCACAGCACCCCGATAATCGGCATAAAAATTTGGGTCGGGATCCGCAGAACCTTGACCACCTGCCGGGCCAGGAGCATTCCCACCACCCACATCGCCACCGAGGCCAGCAGCAGGATCGCGGCCACTTCGATAATAAAATTCGGGTGCTCAAAGGTGATCATCGGCCCCGGGGTTACACCGTGCAGCATCAGCGCTCCCAGCAGCATGGCGGCCGGCGGACTTCCCGGAATACCCAAATTGAGCAGCGGGATCATGGCGCCGCCGACACAGGCATTATTCGCTACTTCAGCCGAAAGAACCCCGGTAATTTCACCTTTGCCGAATCTTTCCGGATGCTTGGAAGTATTCTTGGCGGCGCCGTAAGACACCCAGGCGGCGATGTCTTCACCGATCCCCGGAACCGCGCCGATGCCGACGCCGATCAGGGCCGAGCGAACGATCTTGGGAATGTTGCGGACAATGGTGCCGAATTCCGGCAAGATGCGCTGGAATTTTTGAGTTTCACCGATGATGAAACGATCCTTGAGCACCTGAATTATCTGGGGGATACCGAAGGCGCCGATCAGCACCGGTACCACTTCAATGCCGCTTTCAAGATCGGAAAGCCCAAAGGTAAAGCGCGGAAAAAACTGCAGCCGGTCGCGGCCGACACAGGCCAGAAAAAGTCCCAGAAAGCCTGATATCCAGCCCTTGATGACCAGATCCGGACTGGTCAATGTACCGCTGATGAGAATCCCGAAGAAGGCCAGCAGAAAAAACTCAAAAGATGTAAATTGAAGGGCAAAAAAGGAAATAATTGGTGAAATGCTCACCACGAAGAGCATGCTGATCAAGGTCCCGATCGCCGATGAGGTGGTTGTCAGACCGATGGCGCGGCCGCCTTCGCCTTTGAGCGCCAGCGGATAACCGTCCAGAGCGGTGGCCGCGGAAGCCGCGGTGCCGGGGATATTGATGAGGATGGAGGCATAGGAGCCGCCGTAGGTGCCGCCGACATAGATGGACAACAGGCACAACATGGCGGTTTCCGCGTCCATGCCGTAGGTCAAAGCCGTTAACAGGGCTACGCCAAGGGTTGAGGTCAGACCCGGCATGGCGCCGAATATAATCCCCAGCAGCACGGAGCCGAGCAGAATCGCGAGATGGACCGGATCCGCCGCAAGATGAAAGACGGTTTGAAAGTAAAACCCCAGTCGTTCAATGAACACCATAGACTTTTTACCTCTTAGAATTCGAAGTACCGGAAGTAATCCAGAACAGCCACAATCAGGCCTTCCGTCGGCATTGGTACCAACAGAAAATATTTAAAGATCGGGCCGATGACAAACGGGGCTGCGAGTGCCACGATTAAACTGGTCCGAAACTTTTTGCGCAGAGGCGGACGGGAGCGGATCAATGTCCAGGCATAAATGCAGTAGGCAAGGATAAAGCAGATGGCCAAAATGTCGCCGGCAAACGGTACGGACCGGCCTATCGCCGCATCGAGTCCGGATGCAAAATAGACGATCAGCAGGCCGACCCCGGCCAGGTAGAAATAAAACAGTTTTTTTAACAGCTGATCATCATCAAAGTAAAACATGGTGATAAAGACCGTCAGGAAAAGGATCGCACTGAGGAAGAAGTCAATGCGCGGGAGGGTGAGATAAACCAAAGAGACAAATAAAACGGTGATGGCATAAAACCGGATAACCGAGTCGCTGATTAAAAATTCAAAGAGCTTTCTGCTCCCAAACCAGCGGACCGTTTCAGCCAATGCTTTTATGCCCGCCAATTTTAACGCGGTTCTTGTGAGCAGCGCACCCAGCAGCATTATGACGCCGCCGACCAACAGGGGGAAAAGAGCCGGTGAAACGTACCAGACGTTTTGAACTCCTCCCCAGCTGTCCTTCATGGGCATTTCCGATGCCATCAGAACAATAAACAATCCGAACAGAAATATAACCAGGCCCGAGTAAATATCCGCCTTGCGCAGTTTTTCTTTCTCCAGCATGGTGACAATATCCTAACCCGGACAAGCCGGAACCAAAAAGGACAAATTAATCACGAAAGCACGAAAGGACGAAAACACGAAAAAAAGACAATATAAATTTCGTGCTTTCTAAATTTCGTGTTTTCGTGGTGAAAAAGTTTTTGCATAAAATGCAAAGAATTTACAATTATATTCAGATTAAACTAATAACCAATAACGAATAACTAAAAAGCCGGATACCGGTTCGCACCCGGCTTTTTCAGGTTTTCAGAGTTACGGTTTGGGAATGCCCAGCGATGCCGGGTCAACCTTGGCCGCTTTCAGATCCCAGAGGGTCCAGGCGAACAGGGATTCCAGGTTGTTGAATATCTTGCGGGCCTCTTCGCCGGTGGCGCCGGACAGCAGGTAGTAATTGTCTTTAGCCCACGCTTTCATCTTGTCGGTCGCCATGGCTTTTTTGAAGGCGTCGACCAGAACGGCCTTGACGTCCGCGGGCGTGTCGGCGGGCACGGCCATGCCGATAGCCTGGGAGATCGGCAGATATTTGGCCAGTCCGGGATATGAGTCAAAAGCGGAAGGAATCGATCCGAGACCTTCAACCGTAAACGCATCCGGAATCAGCATCGCCAGCGGCCGCAACTTGCCGCCGCGCAGCAATTGCTGCTGCTCGGCCAAAGAGGTGACGACCAGCGACACTTCACCGGCCATGGCCGCATTCTGGCTGGGGGCCGAGCCCGTATAGGGGATGTAATTGAATTTGGCACCGGAGCCGTTTTCCAGGGCCAAAAGGTTCAGATGGTGAATGGATCCGGCCGCGCTGGCACCCGCTTTAATGCTGTTGGGTTCTTTTTTGGCGGCTTCAATCAGATCGGCCAGGGTCTTGTAGGGAGTGTTGGGAGTAACTGAAATGATATCCGGCGATCCGCCGACGATGAAATAATCCCAGACGTCCATTCTCTGGTCCCATCCGCCCTGGACGCCGGCAGTGACGCAGGATTCGGACAATCCGCACAGGGTATAGCCGTCATGGGGTCGCTTGTAGGCGAAACTCATCCCGACGGACCCGCCGACGCCGCCGGTTTTGTTGATGACGTTGATGTTTCTCCCCAGAAATTTGGCCATTTCGGCGCTTGCAATTCGGTTGCAGGTGTCGGTTCCGCCACCGGCCGACCAAACAACGACGTTGGTGATATCCCGCTTGGGGAAGCCTTTACTGGCGGCATAAACCCCAGTTGAAGCAGCCAACAGCACAACCAGACAAATGGTGAGAATTTTTTTCATTGCAGAACCCTCCTTTTACGTTAAATTTTTGCCTTGTGGTTTTATGACATGATTGTCCCCTCGATACCTGCTAGCCCGGCCATTTTTATTCCGAACAAATCCATGCTGAGATCCGGCGTTAACCGGCGCCGGGAACCAGATTAGACTGCAATTGCCGAATTTGATGGCTCTTTGCGGGCTATGTAAACGCCTGGGATAAAATTGGTCCGGCACCCCTCCTTTCCTGCCTGTTGGGCCACCCATTGCGACCGCCTGCTTTTGGGGCTGACTTTACGCTGCACCCCTTATCTCGCGTTTGAGATAGGCGAGGGATTTCTTAAAATGCTGCCGCATTAAATTCTCAGCGGCTTCCGAATCGCGTGATTTGATGGCCTCGATGACCGCCAGATGCTCTTGAATCGTTTCATTGGGCGCTCTTACCAGGCCTTCGGAATGCAGAACCTGGTAGCTGAAGCTGATAATATTGGTGGTCAGCAAGATACTCTTTAAAAATTCCTTGGCCCCGACATCGATGACAAAATTGTGAAATAGCCTGTCTTCGCGGGCATAGGCTTTAACATCGAGGATATCGGGCTGTTCGGCGAACTGGTTAAAAAATTCGCCCAGTTTTTTGATTTGGGAATCTGTGATTTTGGAGGCCGCCCGTCGGGCGGCCAGCCCCTCCAGGACTTCACGCAGTTCGAAAATGGAGACCATCTCTTCTTTGGAAAAGAGCCGTACATAAAATCCCCGGCGGGGTATGGCTTCAATCAGTTTCTCATGCTCAAGAAATTTCAGGGCGCTGATCAGAGGGGTGCGGCTGATGCCCAGATCCTGGGCCAATTTTTCCTGGGGAATTTTTTCGCCGGGCAAAAGCTTGCGGTCGATAATCATGTTTTTAAGAATCGTGTAAACCTTCTGATCAAGATTTTCGTGCTGTGCGCCTAAATTAATCATTTGCCGGACTCTCTTTTTTTGTTCGCAATAATGATCCGAGGCGTATTGTCTGTGAAAGGCGGGATTCGACAAAATAAAATATTGCATTTTGCATTCAAAATTCAATATTCGATCTGGGCAGGCTTGTCAAGATTTTAATTTAACGTCGGGGTTCTTGCCTTTGGTCGTAAACTCAGGTATGAGCAATATTTAAATATTTCATAAACCCCAAGGAGAGACGAATCATGCCGTTGGACCCTCAGGTCAAGCTGTTGCTGGATGAAGACCCTGCCAAGGTTCTGCCGAGCCTGGTTGAGCTTGAACCGGCGCAGGCCAGAAGGCAGATGTCGGCCCTGACGCCGCCTGTTGACCCGCTGTTGGCGGCAACCAGAGTTGAGGATATAAACATACCCGGCCCCGGGGGAAAGGTCCCGCTTCGCCTTTATTACCCGGAAGGCAGTTCGCCTTTTCCGGTTGTGGTGTACTTTCACGGCGGCGGGTGGGTGATCGGCAGTCTTGATTCCCATCATGCGTTTTGCCACGCGCTGTCGAAGGCCAGCGGCTGTCTGGTGGCGGCCGTCGACTATCGCCTGGCCCCGGAACACCCCTATCCCGCCCCCGTGGAGGATGCCTTCGCCGCAACCTGCTGGGTGCGGGAAAATGCGGCGAAGATCCGGGCCGATGCCGGTCGCATGGCTGTCGGCGGCGACAGCGCCGGTGCCACCCTTGCAGCCGTTGTCGCCCTGATGGCGCGTGATCGCAGCGGACCTTGCCTTAATCTGCAGGTATTGATTTATCCAATTACCGACCGCAATTTTGAGACCTCCTCTTATCTGCAAAATGCCAACGGTTACATGCTGACGCGCGATCTGATGATATGGTTCTGGAACCACTACCTGAGCGACGAGGATTCAGCCGCCGATCCCTATGTTTCACCTTTGCGGGCTGAAGATTTAAGCCGTCTTCCGCCGGCGCTGATCATCACGGCCGAATATGACCCACTGCTTGATGAAGGCGAAGCTTATGCCCGGCGGCTGAAAGCAGCCGGTGTGCCGGTAACGCTCAGCCGGTATGACGGTATGATTCATGGCTTTATCCGGATGACCGCCCGGCTGGACCAGGCCCGGGCGGCACTCAGTGAGGTTGCCGATGTCCTGAAAGGGGCGTTGAAGGATGTCTGAGCCCGGCGGGATGCATCGGCGTATAAAAAAACAGATGGGATGCATCGGCGTATAAAACAGCCGGATGGGATGCATCGACGTAAAAAATGTGAAGTTGTTTTTGAGTGAGCCCTTAATGCCCTGGGGGCCATTTCTCCGGCTTGTCCGGGTTGGGAGGTAGACAAAATGATCACCAGAGAACAGAAAAAAGCCGCTCAGAAGCGGGCCGCCGCAATGATCCGCCAGGCGGGAATTTCCACCACGGATGCGGAAGCCGACCGAATCGAAGTTGCGGATTTCGGATTGAACAATCTCGATAGGGAAGGGGTTCAGGTGCTTACCCTGGTTCAGACGGAGCGCATTAGCATCAAGGTGCTGGTGATGTTTCCCAACCAGACCGAACCCGAGCACTGGCATCCGCCGGTGGGAGGCGACCCCGGCAAAGAAGAGACCATCCGGGTGATTGCGGGGACGGTGTATTTTTATGTGTCCGGAGAAGACACCTTTGAACAGGGCTTTATTGTGGATGGCAAAGACGGCTGCTATACCATGCGCAGCGAGCTCGTGATGAAACCCTGCGATCAATTAACCCTGGCACCGGGCGAGAAACACTGGTTTCAGGCCCGGGATGAAGGGGCGGTGATGTATAGCTTTTCAACCATTGCCCGGGATGCATTGGATCAGTTTACGGATCCGAATATTGAGAGAATTACGAAGGTCGTGGACGAATAAGAAAGGCGCACGGCGAAAGGCTTAAGGCGCAAGTTATAATAGGGTATAGGGCATGGGGTCTCAGATGACAGATGTCAGAGATCAGAAGACAGAGAACAGGTTTCAACAGTCAGCCCAGCCTCTGGCCTGAAAAGGGGCCAGTTTGATCGAAGACGAAACTTTTTTGTTACCTGAACATAGTTTAAAGATGTTGTGGGAGCGGTTTCCAACCGCGATGAACTCGGTTAGGCCACCCTCTAGAATCGTGGTTGGAAACCACTCCCACCCGCCATTAACTGCAACCTAACAATTTCAACGCTCTAAACGATCTAAACCATCACAACGATCCTAACGAACTTTAGAAGGTATAAAAATATGGGAGCAGCTAAAAACAGGAAAATCATTGTTGCTGTGGCGCCGGTGGGCAAAGACATAAAACCGCCGTCGATTAATCCGCTGACCCCGGAGGAAGTTGCCCGGGAGGTCATTGACTGCACCCGTGCCGGGGCCAGTTTTGTGCATTTGCATGTCCGAGACGACAAAGGCAACCAGATCGAAGATCTGACCCAGTTTGCGCGTACCCTTGATCTGATCAGAGAAACATCGGACATTATCATCCAGGGGTCCACCGGAGGATTGTCGGCGCTTTCCCTGGAAGAGCGGTGTGTGGCCCTGAATGATCCCCGGGTTGAAGTGGCATCCCTTAACATGGGGTCTGTAAATTTCGGTGAGGAGGTCTATATCAACCGATTGCCGGACATCCGCTACTGGGCGCGCCGGATGGAAGAAGCCGGTGTAATTCCTGAATTGGAGATATTTGAAGCCGGAATGCTGACCGCCGTTGCCAAACTGGTGGAAGAAAAAGTCTTGAAACCGCCGTTTACATATGGATTTCCTCTCGGATTTCATTATGCCCTGCCGGCCGAGCCCAACAGCCTGTTTTTCCTAAAATCGAGTTTACCCGTACAAGCTCCCTGGGGGGTTGTTCATGAGAGCATGCAGGACTTTTCATTGCTGGCAACGGCCCTTGGCATGGGGGCGGCTGCCGTGCGAGTTGGGTTTGAAGACAGTGTTTATTATGCACCGGGGAAAGCAGTTGTAACTAATGCGGAGCTTGTTGAGAAAATCGTGTCTCTCATCCATCAAATCGGGTATGAAGTTGCAACGGCTTCAGAAGCAAGAGATTTATTAGGGTTAAAGCAACTTATTTCACAATAGGATAATAATGCAGTAGGGACGAAATTAAAAACTATTCAGCTTCATCCTTTTTAGAGGTGTCCGAGTTATGCATCGGCAGGGTTATGGTAAAGGTCGTCCCAACTCCTTCCTTGCTTTTGACGGCGATGTTGCCGCCGTGGTCTTTGATGAACCCGTAACACACCGAAAGACCCAATCCCACCCCTTTGACCTCGCCCTTGGTGGTAAAGAAGCTGTCAAAAATTTTGTCAATATGCTCTTCGCGGATGCCGCTGCCGGTGTCGGTGATGTCAATCACAATATTGCCACCCTCAGCGGCGGTGGTGACCGTCATGGTTCCACCGCCGGCCATGGCATCCCGCGCGTTGGCGACCATGTTCAAAAAGACCTGGCGCAGCTGATTTTTAGATGCATTTACCCAGCCTAAATCTTTTGCCAAATTATAGGTAATATTGATATCGTTTTCCCTGAGCTGCTTTTCATGCAGCAGCAAAATTTCATCCAGGATCGAATTGAGGTCTACCGGATGGCGCTCCTCCTGATCCGGTTTTGAAAATGAGAGCATTTTGCGCAGCAGATCACTGAGCCGGACGGTTTCGGACAGCGCCATCTCCAGTATTTTGCGCCGCCGGTTTTCAGCCGGGATTTCGGTTTTCAGCAGCTCCAGCGTATTCATAATGCCGTACAGGGGGTTGTTTAATTCATGGGCGATTTGAGAGGTTAAGCGCCCCATGGCGGCCAGTTTCTCAGACTGGAGCAACTGCTCCTGGGTGTACCTGAGGGCCCGCTCCATTTCCAGGCGATCTCTCAGATCGACAAATAGTCCCACGGTTGCAATTTCCTTTCCATGGGTGCCGTAAATGATGGCCGCCGAAAGATTGCCTTCAACGACGTCGCCGTCACGTCTGACATAAACCATCGGGTAGGAGCTTAGCCGGCCGACACCGCCGTATTCCTCACTTCTGAGCATTTGCATGACCTTGCGAGCCACCCCTTCGGGATAGATTTTGCGAATATTCATTCTGCCGATAACTTCGCCGGCCTGATACCCCAATGTTTCTTCAGCGGCCCGGTTCCAGATCAGAATATTGCCTTTCATATCGGTGGCGGTAATGGAATTGGGGGAGCTTTGAACGATTTTATTCATAAAATCGTAGGCTTCCTTCAGCTCATTTTCCATCAGTTTTCGCTGGGTTAAATCGACATTCAGCCCCTCGTAGCCGATAATATCGCCCTGCTGATCATAGCGGGCATGTCCGGTTAAAAGAATCGGAATGGTGCTGCCGTCCTTGCGCTTGAACTCGACCTCGTAATCGATGACACGCCCCTCGCGCTCTATCATTTCCTTAAATTTATCCCGGTCCGAGGGCCTGACGTAAAGATCCTGGGGAAGATCGATATTCAGAAACTCTTCTTTGCTTTTATAACCCAGCATGTCCAGCATAGCCTGGTTGACATTTAAAAATTTACCCTCTTTTTTGCTAATGAATACGCCGGTTGCCATGTGTTCGAAGAGATTCTTGAAGTCTTCCTGCGAAGTATGCAGTGCTTGCTCTCGTTGCTTTCTTTCCGTAATGTCGCGATAAATACTTAATTTTGACAGGGAGCCGTTTACATTTTCGAAGGGTATTTCAATTAGATAGTAAGTCTTGTCAACCAGGGGAACATATACTTCCCGGCGCACGGTTTTACCCTTAAAAACTTCTTCGGACTGACACCAGGGACATTTATTTTCGGATTGATTTAACAATTGGTGGCATTTTTTGCCGATGCCGTCGCCAAATACCGCGATCATGGCACTATTCATATATTCAACGACAAGATCCTGATTCATGACATAAATACCATCTTCGAAAGCATCCAGGATCGCAGTTGTCAGTACTGTATTCGAACCCATCATAACAGACCTCTTTAATTTTAAGCCGGCGGCGGCGCTGAACCGATCATATCAGTTGGCAGTCGGCAGATTCCATCAACGACAATCATAGCGCTTCCATAATGCTAAACGGTCAGGATGTCGAGACAAAACTCATGCCGAAGTTGGTAAAATTTTTCAATTTTTTATATTGCCTCTTTTTGAATCCTGTCTTAGCATGGATCAAAATTTAAAACTTAAAAGGAGGCCAATCATGGGAAAAACGGTTGCGGAAATTTTGGATATGGCGATTCAGCGGGAAGAGACGGCTTATGAATTTTACATGGACATCTACGACAGGGTCGATGATGCCGGCGTTCAAGATACGGTTGAGTTTATCGCCGGGGAGGAAAAAAAACATAAAGCCTTTCTTGTCGCCTACAAAGAAGGAAAATATGGAGCGGATTCTCTCAGAATGAGCTCGGTTGTCGAATACAAAATCGCAGAGTACCTGGAAGAGCCGAAAATAGCGCTGAATTCCTCCCGGGAGGACATATATCTGGTCGCCGCCCACCGGGAGGCCCGATCGCACCTGTTTTACACCGAACTTGCCGACATGCATGCAGACAGCGGTTTGAAAACCATGCTGTTCAGCATGGCGAATGAGGAATTAAAGCACAAGGAAAAGATGGAATACCTATATGCCAATACTGCGTTTCCCCAGACGTCGGGAGGATAAATGTAATCAGAGCCCTGGGCGTTTGATTCTTCTTTCTGATAAAAAAACTCGAAATCCGAATACCGAAATTCGAAACAAATCAGAAATCCTAATGACCGAAATTCCAAACGAAGCGATGTTGTATTTTTTGATCAGTAAAACCTCCGGCAAGTTTATAACATTAAGAATTTTGAATTTTTTAATTGTTTCGTGTTTCGAATTTCGGATTTCGAGTTTCCGGTTTATCCGGCTTCCGTATCAATCGGGATCGTGGTGACGGGTACCGGCGAGTTTTTCAACACCTTTTCGGTTACGCTGCCGAAGCGGAAATTGCCCTTGGCCCCATGGCTGGCCATAACTACCAGATCCACTTTCTCTTTTTCGATTAATTTTAATATTTCCTGGGCAGGATCACCCACGGCGATATGCTTGACATACAGCGGACAGCTGTTCAGATATTTTTCACAGACCTGGTTCAGCCGCTTCCGGGCTGACTTGTCAGCCCATTCCATCAGTTTGTCGACCTTGCTTTTATCAAAATCTCCGTACCAGGATTCATGATGGGCAATGTCTTCAATCACATAGAGGACATGGATTTCTGCGCCATATTTTTGGGTAATGTCAGTCACATACGGCAGAGCTTTTTCGGCACTGCTTGAGAAATCGGTCGGCCAGAGAACTTTGTTCACTTCCATGGAATTCTCCTTTTAAAATCCCGCGGCTTCAATGGGGGCCGCGGGATTTCGCGTTTTCACCCAACAAAAATTACTTTTTATCGTCTTCTTTCACTTCTTCAAAATCCGCATCGACGACGTCTTCTTCCGGGGCTGCGCCGCCGGCCTGACCTTGTGACCCGGCACCGCCGGCCTGCTGATGACCGGCCGAGGCCTGCTGGTACATAGCTTCCGCCAGTTTGTGGGATATATTGGTCAGCTCATCGCTAAGCCTCTTTATCTCGGCTGCATCCTCGCCTTCAATGGCCTTTTTCAGGGCGGCAGCCGCTTCCTCCACCTTGCCCTTGGTGGTGCCGTCGACTTTGTCGCCCAGCTCTTTGATGGACTTTTCAGTGGAATAGATCAATGCGTCGGCATGGTTGCGTGCTTCGACCAGCTCCCTTTTCTTCTTGTCTTCCTCGACGTGCATTTCGGCATCTTTAACCAGGTTGTTGATCTCTTCCTTAGACAAACCCGAAGACGCCTTAATCTGGATGGACTGCTCTTTGCCCGTTGCCTGATCCTTGGCCGAAACGTTTACGATTCCGTTGGCATCGATGTCGAAGGTGACTTCAATCTGAGGTATCCCCCGGGGCGCCGGCGGAATGCCGACCAATTCGAAACGTCCCAGCGTTTTATTGTTGGAGGCCATCTCGCGTTCACCCTGCAGCACATGAATCGACACTGCCGGCTGACTGTCGGCGGCCGTTGAAAAGGTCTGGCTTTTTTTCGTTGGAATTGTTGTGTTTTTTTCTATCAGCCGGGTCATCACCCCACCGAGAGTTTCGATGCCAAGGGACAACGGCGTGACATCCAGCAAAAGAACATCTTTGACATCGCCTTTTAAAACGCCGCCCTGAATGGCGGCCCCGAGGGCCACGACCTCATCCGGGTTTACACTCCGGTTGGGCTCTTTGCCGAAAATGCTTTTGACCCGTTCCTGCACCGCCGGCATACGGGTCATGCCGCCCACCAGAATAACTTCATCTATTTCCTTGGCGGACAATCCGGCGTCTTTGAGCGCGGTGCGGCAGGGATTATCCAATTTGTTCAGCAGTTCCTCAACCAGGGACTCAAGTTTGGCCCGGGTGATTTTGATATTCAAATGTTTGGGTCCGCTCGCATCGGCGGTGATGAAGGGAAGATTGACATCGGTCTCCTTGGAAGTGGACAGCTCCATCTTGGCCTTTTCAGCGGCTTCCTTCAGACGCTGCAGGGCCATCTTGTCGGTT
>CAYTBC010000047.1:0-26677 GCA_964435765.1 uncultured Desulfosarcina sp. | reverse complement strand
AAAACTTTTGCATGTCCTTCAAGGCGGCGATTTCAGTCCTCTGGGTTCTGAAAAAACAGTCAAAATGGGCGCCTGGGTCATCGCCGCTACCAATCATGAACTTGAAACGGATATGGTAAATGGTGACTTCAGGGAAGATTTATATTACCGCTTGAGCACGATCAAAATCCATATCGAGCCGTTGCGCAGCCGACCCGAAGATATTCCCTATCTAATTGATTATTATGTCAAAACCTATACAGCGCAGTTTAACGGCAAACAGTTGCTGACACCGAGCCCGGAGGCCATTGATAAACTTACCGCCTACCATTGGCCTGGGAATGTCCGCGAATTGCAGAATGTATTAAAGCGTCTTATGATTCTGGGCAACGGGGAGAACAGCCTGGATGATATGCTCATGGGCCCGCCCGCCAGATTGAAAGCGGCCGGTATGCCGCCCGCCGCCCAGCCGCCGACCCCCATGGATTTTTTAGGATTCGACATTCAGAAACAGCCGGATCTTTCCGCATTGTCTTTGAAAAAAATAAAGAAAAAGGCGATGGATCATGTGGAAAAGGAAGTCATCGCCTATGTCCTCGAAAAAACAGGTTGGAACCGCAGTAAAGCCACCAAAGTATTAAACATTAGTTATAAAACCCTGCTCTACAAAATCAGAGATCTGGGGATTGAACCGCCGGAAAGTTCCGGAAAATAAGATTCTTCCTCGCCGGTTTGAGCAGGCCGTAGCGGGCGGCGTTTAATCTTCCGGCTCCAACCATCCCTCCCAAAGCATCAAATGCGGGCATCTCTTCGGATGCTGTTCGGCGGCCGCAAAAAAACAGAACATCATTAATCCCGATCTAATAAATTCAATTCGCCCGCGGTTCATTATGGAAAAATTGTAACAGTTGGATTGGTATTTTTTTCCATAATTCTATGAAGTTTATTTCCTATATTGCCTATATTTGTCACTGAATCGATGAGATTCGTTGGGTGCCGGATAGACCGGTGTAACTTGTGATGGGTTGTATTCTTTTGAAATTTCAATAAATCTTTTGGAGACATTATTTTTTACAGCATTTGGAAAACTTGTTTTCCAGAGTGGCATGGAAAATGCTTTGATATCCTGAATACATAGCGTGTGATACGAGGCGGCCGGCCCGACTCCCCCCTGCCAGTTTGCTTATCAAAATCGGTCTTGACCATGGAAAAAAATGACAATGATATCTTGGAACGGATGATATCACTGGACAATGGAGGCAGACGGTCTGGCGGTGATCGGCGTAATTACTCCTACACTCTCCACATCCCCGAGAGGCGAAGCGGCAAAGACAGACGCAGTGGATTGGATCGTCGAACCGGCCCTCGGGCGAGGACCAACTCACACGACTGACAATAATAGCAACCATCCAACTCATGGTATGTTGAACCGATCGATAGAATCTCGGCAATTTCCCCCCCTTTTAGACTTGCTGCCGTTCAAAAACAGCTCAGCGCAAAATTAAATGTGCAGCAGAAAACAATTAATCCGCCGGATCTTCAATTTAAAAACTTCCTTCAGCTTTCAAAAAGTCCACAAATCTGAATGGTCTATTTTTCGGGACGGATTAATTAAGATTTTTCTTGCCGTTGGGCACGGGGTGAAATATGGTCAACCTGTAAACAGTCAGAAATATTAGAGTTCCGAACACGAAATCCGGAGGCGGCAAGCCCAATGCGCCGGGCTTGATTATTGGCGGTCTGCAAACAACATCGTTCAGACAACGAGACCTTCCTGGGAGGCTTGGCATGAAGGATAAACAGCCGGAAATCGGCAGGCAAAAAATCAGGGTTCACTTCTGGGACCAAATGGTCTTGATCGGAATCGGACTTGCCCTTTTTTACACAGTTTTTGATTCTGTGTTGTACATATTTTTATCCTATGACGTCGATTTTTTTCATAGACTGTTCGGCCCGGACATCAGCGAAATCTGGTCCCGTATCACCATTGTATGCCTGTTTATTATCTTTGGTTCGCATGCGCAATATACCATCAACAAACGTGTCTTAGCCGAATCGGCTCTGAGCGAGAGCGAAGAAAAGTTTCGCACGATTATCGAAACCACCCCGGATGGATATTATGAGGTGGACCTAAAGGGCAATTTTACGTTTTTCAACGATTCCATCTGTACAATTTTCGGCTATTCCCGGCATGAAATAGCGACGATGAATCAGCACGGTCTGCTTGATGAAACCAATGCGCAAATACTGACGGATACTTTTAAAAAGGTGGTTGAAACCCGTGAACCCGTAAAATCGCTCGGTTGGACGCTTATAAACAAAGACGGATCCCGACGATTTGTCGAATCATCGGTGTCATTGATAAATGACCCCAAAGGCAGCCCCACAGGTTTCGGCGGCTTCATCCGAGATATAACCCAGCGCCATCGCGCTGAAGCCCTGTATCGAGCCAAAATGGCTGCTGAAGCGGCCAGTCGGACCAAAAGTGAATTTCTTGCCAGCATGAGCCATGAAATTCGCACTCCCCTGAATTCCATTATCGGTCTGGTGGAGCTGATGCTCAGTTCAAAATTGTCTCCCGATCAACGGGAAGACCTCGACGTAGTCAAGTCATCAGCATATTCGTTGCTTTCCATAATCAACAACATTCTCGATTTCTCCAAAATAGAAGCCGGTAAATTGGAATTCGAGCAAACCCCTTTCAGTCTCAAGCATTTCATTGATGAATCACTGAAAATCATGGGCATGAAAGCTCACGAAAAAGGTCTTGAGTTGTTTTACCGCATATCAACGGACGTGCCGGATCGATTGCTGGGTGATCCGCTGCGCCTGCGTCAGGTTCTTCTCAATCTGGTCGACAATGCCATCAAATTCACCGAAAAGGGAGAAGTGGCCGTCTTTGTTGCCGTCCGGTCTCTGACGGAATATGAGGTGTATTTGCATTTTTCCGTAGTCGACACCGGCATTGGAATCCCCAAGGAAAAACACCGCAGCATCTTCGGAGCCTATAACCAGGCCAGTTCCGAAACCATGCGGCGCTACGGGGGCACCGGTTTGGGGCTGGCCGTTTCCGCTCAATTGGTCGATTTGATGGGCGGAAGGATCAAAGTCAAAAGTCAGCCCGCGAAAGGAAGTCGTTTTCGTTTCACTGCGCGGGTTATTCGTCAGAAAAACGGTGATGCCCAACTCAAGGAGAACTCGCAGCAGGCCGCAGCCGATCCCAAGCTTGCGGGCTTAAGAGTCCTCGTGGTCGACGATAACGCATCCCACCGCAAGGTTCTTAGAGAAATTTTGGAACACCGCCGTATGGTTGCGGTGCTCGCAGCCGGCGCAGCGGAAGCCCGGGAGATTCTTCTGAAAATGCAGGCTGAAAAAGCGCCGTTTGATATTATCCTGCTGGATTCAAAAATGCCTGAAACTGACGGATTTGGGCTGGCGGAATGGATTGGGCAGCATAAAATTACGAATGCCGGAATCATCATGATGCTGACCTTTCCAGACCTCAAACGCAACCCTGAACTCGAAAGGATGGGGGTCACCGCCAGTGTTGTCAAACCATTGGGAGCTTTTGAGCTGGAAGGTGCGATCTTAAGTGTCTTGGGGGCCAGCCGAATTGAGCCGGATCTGCGGCTTAAAACCCCGCAGCTGCAAATTCGGATTCCCGCCCGCCCCCTGAAAATATTGGTGGCTGAAGACACCCCTTTTAACCAGAAATTCATCCTGCGATTGCTCCAACGCTGGAATCATCGAACAACCTTGGTCGACAATGGGCGGCTGGCTCTGGAGGCTCTAAGCGCTGAAACCTTTGATCTTATTTTAATGGACGTGCAGATGCCGGAAATGGACGGGTTGCAGACCGCCAAAATAATTCGGGAAAATGAGCAGCAAAGCGGCAATCACATTCCGATCATCGCCATGACCGCCCATGCCGTCAAGGGTGACCGGGAGCGCTGCCTGCAAGCCGGGATGGACAACTATGTTTCCAAACCCATTGATTCGAATAAACTGTTTGAAGCCATGGAGACGCTGACGAAAAAGACCGGTCAGCCAGACGGCACGGCAGTCGATTCTGCCACCCTGGACGAAGAAATGCTTCTACAGGCCTTTGACGGGGACTGGGATTTTCTTCAGGAAGTTGTCGAGGTCTTTCTTAGCGACTACCCCCGGCTGGTGGACGATCTTCGCCGGGCAGTAAATGAAGGGGACAGTGATTTGCTGATGCGATCGGCCCACAGTCTGAAAGGAATGCTGAAGAATTTTCAAGCCGAAAAAGCGGCCGAGATCGCCTTCGAGCTTGAAGGCAAAGGTAAAGCTGAAAAATATAACGGTGTACAGGCCGGCATTGACGAGCTGACCGATCAGATCTCTCAAGTTGATCGCATGCTTCGGCGTATCGTGGCGCAGCGGTCTGATTGACGGAAATACTGGATTTAGGTAATATCGGCAGGCTTGCCCTATGGATGACACGATAATTTAAAAAAAATTTGAGCGGTACCTTCCGATAATTTTGTAAATCCTGTGAAAAGGTGTAATATAGTACCTGAATTTTAGAGCAACAGTCAGTGCCTCAAGTCAATTGCAGGAACGTGAGCCCAAATTTCAGTGACGGTTCTTTGGGTGCAAAATTCAGGCAGTGCGAAGCCAATTCCCCTCAAAGGAGTTCAATAGATGAAAAAGAAGATAGTAGTCGTAGATGACGATCGCGTCATGTTGAAATACGTCACCAAATTACTGGAGCGCGAAGGGCATGAAGTACTCACGGCCGAAGACGGTTTCGCCGCACTGAATCTGTTGCAAAGTTTCACCCCCGACATTATGTTCTTTGATCTGATCATGCCCAAGATTGACGGCGGAAAGCTGATCAAAATCGCCCGCAGTATGCCGCAGCTAAAAGATTGTTATTTGGTCATTGTTTCTGCCGCCGTCGCCGAAATCGATTTCGATTTTGAGGAAACCGGTGCGGATTCATACATTGCCAAGGGTCCTTTCACTGCGATGGCGGAGCACATCAAGGCCGCAGTCGATGTATCCGATTCTCCCCGCGGACAGGAAAAGTCAAAACCCATTCGAGGTCTTGACAGCGTCTATGCCCGCCAGTTGACCAAGGAATTGCTGTCGCGCAATCGCCACCTGGAGACCATCTTGGAGAGCATGGCCGAGGGTATTTTGGAAGTTTATTCGAATAAAGTTGTATATGCCAATGGTGTCGCTGTTTCTCTGCTCGGTTGGCCGCTGGAAAAAATATTGGCGGCCTATCCACCCGATCTATTTGACCAGGACACCGGTCACCGCCTCGATGAAATCCTGAAGACCCGAATCGACCAACCGACCGCGGTCGGCGAAAAATCACCGGTTGAGTTAAACGGCCGGCAAATCACCATTAAAATCCTCCCGGTTAGGGGCGAATCATCCACAATCATCATCATGATCACGGATGTCAGCGAACGCAGGCGTCTGGAAATGCAATTGCAGCATGTCCAAAAAATGGAGGCCATCGGAACGATTGCCGCCGGAGTAGCTCATAATTTCAGAAACACTCTGACGGAAATCCTGGTCAACAGCCAGCTTATTCAGATGAACTATAAAGATGAGTCCGGTCTGCACGATGTGGCCGGCCGAATTAACTCCTCTGTGCGCAGAGGTTCGAGGTTGGTTGACGGGTTGCTGCAGTTTTCCCGCAAGCAGATTAAAGAAGAATTTAAATTAATAGATCTAGTCCAGGTTATCAGCGAGCTATATGAGATCATCCAAAAATCATTTGATCAAAAAATAAGAATTATAACCGAACTTCCGCCGCGTTTGCCGATTTTAGGTGATGTCACCAGCTTGAGCCAGGCCCTGATGAACCTTTGCACCAATGCCCGGGACGCGATGCCGGAAGGCGGCAAATTGATCATTAAAGCCATGCAGGAGGGTCAGCGCATTACGGTGACGGTCTCCGATACCGGCAAGGGGATGAACCGGGAAGCCCTCGAAAAATGCTTTGATCCGTTTTATACCACCAAACCGATCGGCAAGGGTACCGGGCTTGGACTTTCCACCACTTATGGAATTATCAAAAGTCACGAGGGACTGATCAGTGTCGATTCGCAGCCAAACCGCGGAACAACTTTTAAAATCCATTTCCCCATGGCCCCGGCCGAAAAGCAGAGCACGCGGTCTGAAAAGCCGACCATTGTGCACGGCAGTGGCCAACGGGTGCTGGTAGTCGACGATGAACCCGAAATTCTCAACGCCATGCAGGGACTTCTCGAGTATCTCGGCTACCAGTCGGAGTTTGCTTCCAGCGGCCAAGAAGGCTTGGAAAAATTCATGGCCTGCAAACCCGACGCGGTTTTGATGGATATCAATATGCCGGTAATGGACGGTGTCGCCTGTATCGAAGAAATCCTGAATTATGATTCCAATGCCAACATCTCGATCATTTCCGGCTATGAGCAGGAAGGCATCGACGGCTTGAGCCAAGAAGCCCGCGCCTCCATTAAAGACTATCTGGCCAAACCCGTGGGACTGGGCGATTTAAGCGTATTGCTGGCTCGGATGTTGAACAAGTAGCCGCTTAGCGGAACCGGAAGAAATCATGCATTATGAAGGCAACATAATCAGGCCGCCCAGTGAAGCCAACAGCATTTTACTTCAGGCAACAGTGGGGTGCTCACGCAACAAATGCACCTTTTGCGGAACCTACCGGGAAGAAAGATTCCGCATCAAACCGGAAGCCATCATCATGGCGGACATCGAGTTTGCGGCCCGGTACTGCCGGCAACAGCGGCGCGTATTCCTTTGTGACGGCGACGCCTTGATAATTCCCCAGAAAAGGCTGCTGATAATCCTTCAGGCCATTCGCGAACAGCTGCCATGGGTTACTCGCGTGGGAGTATATGCCAATGCCAAAAGCCTGGCTTTGAAAACCCTTGAAGAGCTCAAAACGCTCAAAGCCCTCGGGCTGGGCATCGCTTACATGGGGCTGGAATCCGGCGATGATGTCACGTTGAAAAAAATTAACAAGGGCGCCGCCTCGCAGGATATGATCGCAATGGGCCAAAAGGCCAAATCAGCCGGTATCAAACTGTCCATTACGGTTTTATTGGGAATTGCCGGCCGCGAGCGCTCCCTCCGGCACGCCGAGCAGACCGGTCGCGTCCTTTCGGCCATCGACCCTGAATACGTGGGCGCCCTGAGCCTGATGCTCATTCCCGGTACCCCGCTTTTCGACGATTATCAGGCCGGCGATTTTCCCCTGCTTAAACCGGAGGAAATGCTGGCGGAGTTGAGAACCATGATTGCCTGCACAAATCTATCGAGGGGTCTTTTCCACGCCAACCACGCATCCAATTACCTGCCCATCAGGGCCAGACTGCCGAAAGACAAAGAGACCACCTTGAAATTGATTGACCTGGCCCTATCGGGTGAAATCGCCCTGAAACCGGAGTATTTAAGGGCACTTTAGATAAAGCTAATATTTAGAACGGAGGTGGAATTTCCGGCCATGAAATATATTCGCTGCTTTTTGCTGATTACGGCACTCGCCTTTTGCGCTGAACATGGCGACAGCGCTGAGACAATGCTGCCGACCTCCCAATTGCCGGATTTGATGAGCAGTGTGCGCATCGACGGTCCCCTGGATTTTTGCGGAGAAAGCGTTGCGTTGGACCTCCAGGATGTCCGCGAAAGGCTCGAAAAAGAAATGCTGCTCACCCTATGGGACCGGCCTCAGATCGCCCTCTGGCTTAAGCGATCCGGCCGCTTTTTGCCCATCATCGAAAAAATGCTGCAGGCGGAAAATATGCCGTCCGACTTAAAGTATATCGCCATTATCGAAAGCGCGTTGCGGCCTCATGCCGGCTCTAAAAAAGGCGCCATTGGATTCTGGCAGTTTATGGAAGCCACCGGCCGCAAGTATGGACTGATCATTAATTCCGCCAAAGATGAGCGCCGCAACATATTCCGCTCGACAGAGGCGGCCATCAGTTATTTCAAACAGCTCTATGAGATTTTTGGATCCTGGACGCTTGCAGCGGCGGCCTACAATATGGGTGAACAGGGTTTGCAATCTGAGATCCTGGCCCAGAGAACCGATAACTACTATCACCTCTATCTACCCCTGGAAACCCAGCGTTATGTGCTGCGGGCCATTTGCGCCAAAATTATTTGGTCGGCGCCTGAAGCCTATGGTTTTCATTTCACGACAGCCGATATTTACCCACCCTTACACTTTGATCGCATCAGATTGGAGTGCTTTCAGGAGATACCCCTTACGATCGTCGCCCAGGCGGCCAATACATATTTTAAAATGATCAAGGATCTAAATCCTGAAATCAGGGGGCATTTTCTGGCCGCCGGCAGTCACTGGATACTGGTCCCGGCCGGCGCCGCCAACGGAATGCAGGAACGTTTTAAGGCGCTGGTTGATCAATGGTTGACCGAAAGCCGGGAGCGGGTCTATGTCGTCAAGGAAGGCGACAATTTGTCCACCATCGCCGAAAGTTTCGATGTCCCCCTGCCGGCCTTGATCATCTGGAACCGTCTGGAAAATAAAAAGCATATCCATCCCGGTGATCGGTTGGTAATTTATTCGGACACGATCGAATTGGATGAAGGGGAAACGGGGCAATGACGAGAAATACCGAATGAAGGGGTGAAAAAAAATATCGAATATCGAAGTAATGTTCTGTCCATTATATAAAAATGCGCAGCATAAAGCAATTAATCCGCGGCAGCCTCGATCTAATACCCTTCTTCAATTTTCACAGAACAAGTTTAAACCCTGAATAGACTATTTTTAGGGCGGATTAATTAGGTAAAACAATCTTTCTTTTTCCCGGATCGCTATGCGGCCTGTAAAAAATTGCGATGTGCCCGATCAGGCCTGCCACCTGAGCGCCCGTTTTTTTTTCAATGACCTCCGCAATTTCTTTTTTCTGCTGTTTTTCCTTGAAGTCATTAAATTTAACTTTGATCAGTTCATGGCGATCGAAGGCTTCGCCAGCCGATTTGATCAACGCATCCGTTACGCCCTTTTGACCGACAAAAACGACCGGTTTTAGTTCATGGGCAAGGCCTCTCAAATATTTCGCTTCTAAACTGGTTAACTTTTTCATTTTAGGTCAATTATCCTTCCGCTTGGAATGCAACGATCAATATCATTTTCCGATTGGGGAAGCAACAGCCGCCAACGGAAAAGGGGGCCGCTACCCCGGTTGGGGAACCGTCCTGATTTGTCATCAAAATAAGAGTTGAACCTAAATAAAATTTATGCCAAATAAAAATGGATCTCAAAAGCAGTCAGGCTAAAGCCTCTAGGAATCTACCCGGACCGGCAATCCTGTTTAGCCGGATATGTTTTCCATAGCTATACACAGCGCCGTATTTATTGGTACGCTACCCTTTTTGTTATTTATGAAAAAAGCCAACCGATAATGATATTCATGCAGTGCGCTGTGTATGTATGAACAATGACTTATGTCGTTCTGTATAAAATTATTCCTAAGGGTTAAATCGTGATTGACTGGCGTTGACATGCAATAGGAGAATCAGCCATGACAATTGAAAGATATCCGCAAGAATCAGCCAAATTTCAAATTCAAGCTTATAAAAAACCGAAAGACATTCACCTCCTGCGGAAAACCCATGTTTCCTTTTCCGGCTCCCCGCAGAAGCATCCCTATGATTCCGAAAAAGTGATATTAATCGCCGACCCGTTCAGCTCAAATACCCTATATTATGAATTCAATAAAGATGACATTTCCTATGTGGAAGAGCTGCCCAACATTGTAAACCTGGACGGGGAAACCATCACGATGGTAAGGGTATGGGTGAAAAAAATGAGTGTCGGCATCCGCTGCTCGCCGTTCATTGTTGAGGACACCGGCAGAAACGCATAGCGTCAAAACTTAGGGTTCACGAAAAAATAAGTTCACAATTTTAGCCACGCTGTATCCGATATGGATAATATAATTTTTCCCCAATGTAATCAGATTAAGCCCGCGTCTTCGAACATTTTTTTTATGCCCGGCTTATGGGCAAACATCTCATCGCGGGTGAGGCCGTCCAGTTCGTGGGGAAATACCAACCACTGTGCAGTTTCGTGGACATAATAGTCGGGAACAATGTCGGTGGTATTTTTACTGGGTTTGTACCAGGGTGTGGCAACGCGGATGTCACGGGGCAGATTGCGCCGCATTTTTCTTTGAAGGGTCTCCAGGATGGCTTTCACGCTGCTGCCGCTGTCAAAGACGTCGTCCACGATCAGAAGTCCGTCTTCCCAATTGGCATACTGGAGGACATACTCCAATCCGTGGACCCGAACTATTTTTTCTCTTTTGTCGATGCCGTAATAAGATGACGTGCGAATGGCGATGTGATCGGTGGTGACGCCTAAATAGAACAATATTTCCTGCACCGCGATTCCTACCGGTGTTCCGCCGCGCCAGACACCCATAATAAAACTGGGCCGAAACCCGCTTTTGAAAATGCGGATGCCGAGCACAAAAGAATCATTCAATAGTTCCTGGGCGGAAATGTAATACTTTTCATCCATGTTCATGTAAAAAGGTGCTGCGCAAGCGTAACCCGGGCGAGCCGGAATCAAAAATGATCAATCACGAAAGCACGAAATGGCGAAAACACGAAAAGAAGCTAAGAATATTTTCGCGTTTTTCGACTTTCGTGTTTTCGTGATAAAAAAGTTTTTCCATTACATGCAAAGAAATAGCAATTACGACTCTAACTCGGTCATTGTCAATTCACTTCTCCTGAAGATGGCCCTCAGTGCAGGGTCGGAGGGTCGTCATCATCATCATCCCAGAACCCCTCGGCCGTGGCCAGGGCTTCGTAGACGGTCTCTGTGATGTCCTCGTCGTCGGAGTCCAACAGGTGACCAAGGATCTCAGATGCCTGGTGAGGCCGGATCAGGGCTGCCGACTCAATCGCGGCAAGGAGCAGATCCTTTTCAGTTTCCTCGGAAGTGACGAGCGCGGCGATATGCGGCCACGCCGCATCGATTTCCCAATTGCCCGCCCCGCAGACGGCTTCATAGACAATGTTTGGATTTTTGTTTGAAAGCGACTCAAGGATCTGTTTATCGAATCCGCGAATATACTGCATACAAAAAACCGCGGTTAACTTCCAGGCCTCATCCGCGCCGTTGTATGCATCCCGCACGGCATTTGGGTGCCAGTCCTGTGGTGCGCGCACGGAAGCCTCCAGTATCCGCCGCCGCACTATCTTCGGCGCATTTTCATCCAAGTACAGATTGTAAAGCTTCTCCTGGATTCTGTTGAACATTTGTTCGGTTATCGGAACATCATCAGGATCCTCGAAATCCTCGATGAACGCATACTCGAGGGCGGGTCCGAGCGCGGTGGCCGCCTGGCCGCGCAGATCGTCCGCTTCGCTGCCGTTGCCGAGGACGGACAGCAGCGCCTCGGCCAGCTCGTCATTGACGACGGTTGCATCGCCGGCCAGCTCCGCGGCAACGAGGCGGTCTGGGCCCGCCGCCTGCCCATCACACAGAACCCTGAGAATGATTTGGTCGGCGTTCGGGGGCCAATCCCATGGCGGTATGTCCTTTAAAGTTGTTATATTCATCTTGCGTTCTCCCGTATTGCCGCATCCCGGATGGCGCGCATTCCGTGATTCGTCTATCCTGAAACCGTTGGTTAACATACGCACGTCCGGCTCGATCGAAAGATAGAACCGTTAAATATCGGTATCGCAAACTTTACCTTAAAAAGCAATACTTGCCTTCTATTCAACAAAAGCCGGAAGCACCGGACTTGTTTTTCTGGGCGCCCCGGGTAGGACTCGAACCTACAATCACGCCGTGGCGTGATTAATCCCGCTTTTAGCGGGATCTTGGCTGCGCCTCGACTACCACTTGAGCCTTTAGAAATCGCTGGATGCCGCGTTTTTTTATCTTGCGTTCAAGTCGCATCGCCTCGGAACCGGTGGCAACCTGATTTGACCAAACCAGGTTCCACGGCCCTTGAAGGCGCTTGGTGGTTTTGGCTAAATCGTTGGTCGGATCATTGTGCTGCGCCAAACGCACCGGCAAATCACGCGTTTGACCACAATAATAGCGCCCGGTAGATTGACTCTGCAAAATATAGACCCAATGTTCCATAACAAAAAAGGCCGGGTGTACCGGCCTTGATTTTCGTGGCTCCCCGGGTAGGACTCGAACCTACAATCACGCCGTGGCGTGATTAACAGCCACCACCCCTGCGATCTTTTAGAAATCGCTGGATGCCGCGTTTTTTTATCTTGCGTTCAAGTCGCATCGCCTCGGAACCGGTGGCAACCTGATTTGACCAAACCAGGTTCCACGGCCCTTGAAGGCGCTTGGTGGTTTTGGCTAAATCGTTGGTCGGATCATTGTGCTGCGCCAAACGCACCGGCAAATCACGCGTTTGACCACAATAATAGCGCCCGGTAGATTGACTCTGCAAAATATAGACCCAATGTTCCATAACAAAAAAGGCCGGGTGTACCGGCCTTGATTTTCGTGGCTCCCCGGGTAGGACTCGAACCTACAACCTAGTGGTTAACAGCCACCCGCTCTGCCTATTGAGCTACCGAGGATCAATTTTCTATTTCTTACAGTCGTAAACCCTGCGGGGACGAACCTACAATCACGCCTCCGGCGTGATTAACAGCCACCCGCTCTGCCTATTGAGCTACCGAGGATCAATTGAAGCACGTTAATTAGTTTAATAATCGCTTGATGTCAAGATAAAAATTATTTGAAACGATCGTCCTGGGCCCTGTTTTAGTTGTCCTGGCTGGTCGGAATGCCCGGCCGCAGCCTCAAATGCAGTTCCTCCAGCTGCGCTTTGCTGGTTTCCGATGGGGCGCTCGTCAGCAGGCAGGCTGCTTTCTGGGTTTTGGGAAACGCTATTACATCCCGGATGGAGGGCTGGCCGCACAGCAGCATCACCAACCGGTCAACCCCGAAGGCAATGCCGCCATGAGGCGGTGCCCCGGAATCCAGGGCAGACAGCAAAAAGCCGAATTTGCTCTCAGCGGCCTCACGGTCCATCCCTAGGGCCTCAAACACCATTTCCTGGACTTCCCGCTGATGAATACGGATGCTGCCGCCGCCGATTTCAAAGCCGTTTAACACCAGGTCATAGGCGCGCGACTGCACCGCCAGCGGGTCGCCTTTTAATTTGGTGTAATCGGCTTCCAGCGGTGAGGTAAAGGGATGGTGCAGCGCCTGGTAGCGCTTTTCGTTTTCATCATATTCAAACATGGGAAATCGGGTGACCCATAAAAACTTGAATTCTTTTTCGTCGATCAGATTGAGTTTTTTGCCCAGATGATTTCTCAGATTTCCCAGGGATTCGTTGACTACTTTGGGCTGGTCGGCCACAAAAAAGACCAGGTCGCCGGGCTCCATCCGGATCCGCTCGGCCAAACCCTTTTTCTCATCCTCGGTGAAAAATTTGGCGATCGGGCTCTGCCATTCATTTTCCTTAACCTTGATCCAGGCCATGCCTTTGGCTCGATACACGGCTACAAAATCGGTCAGATCGTCGATCTCCTTGCGCGAGAAATGAATACACCCTTTGGCATTCAGTGCTTTGACGATGCCGCCTTGGGCGACGGCTCCGGAAAACACTTTAAAGCCGGAACCGGCAACGATGTCGGAAATATCCACCAGTTCGAGCTCAAACCGGGTATCGGGTTTGTCCAGGCCGAAGCGCCCGAGCGCCTCGGTGTAGGTCAACCTCGCAAAAGGCGCTTGTATATCCAGGTCCAGCACGTCTTTAAAAAGGGTGGTCATCATGCCTTCCGCCAGGCCGATGATTTCTTCTTCGCCCACAAAAGACATTTCGATATCGATCTGGGTAAACTCGGGCTGACGGTCGGCTCTGAGATCTTCATCCCGGAAGCATCGCACGATCTGATAATAGCGGTCGAAGCCGGCAATCATGAACAACTGCTTGAAAAGCTGCGGAGACTGGGGCAGCGCATAAAATTGCCCCGGGTTGACCCGGCTGGGCACCAGATAATCTCGGGCGCCCTCGGGTGTGCTTTTGGTAAGAAAGGGGGTCTCAAGATCAAGAAACCCCTGGTTGTTTAAATAATTGCGCACGGATGCCGTGGCCTGGTGCCTCAGGATAAGGTTGTTTTGCATTTGGGGGCGCCGCAAGTCCAGATGCCGGAATTTGAGCCGGATCGTTTCCGTTACATCGATATTGTCCTCGATGGGAAATGGCGGGGTTTTGGCCGGATTTAATATTTTCAGCTCCGATACGGTGACCTCGATTTCACCGGTTTTCAGATTGGGATTGACCATACCATCCGGTCGGGGATCGACTTTACCGCGAACTGCCAGGACATATTCATTCCGAATCACATGCGCCTTGGCATGCACGGCTTCATCGACCTCTGGATTGAAGACCACCTGGGTAATGCCTGCTCGATCGCGCAGATCCACGAAAATGACGCCACCGTGATCCCGCCGGCGCAGGACCCAGCCCATCAACACCACTTCGCTGCCGATATTTTCAGCACTCAACTCACAGCAACTGTGAGTCCTGCGCATGTCTCCCAATAAATCAACCAATCCAGTTCTCCTTTAAACGATTACTTTTTAATCCTTTTTTTAATAAATTCCAAAAGGCTATCCAAAGGCACCGAAGTTTGCTCTTTTGAGGCCATGTTCCGCAAAACCGCCGTCCCCGCTTCCAACTCGGCATCACCCAGTATCAATACAAACTCAGCGCCCAGTCTGTCAGCAAGCTTCATCTGGCTTTTCAGACTCTTATCACTGAAATCCATCTCAGCCCGCACACCTTCCAGTCCCAGTTTGCAGAGCCAATCGAATGCCAGCATCTGGCTGCCGGCGCCCAAAGCTGCCAGAAAAAGGTGCGGTTTTTGAATTTGCGGCGGTGCATATAAAGCAGCCAGCTCAGCCAATCTGTCAAAGCCGATGGCAAACCCGGTGGCAGGGATATCGGGTCCGCCCAACTCCTTTACCAGGTTGTCGTAGCGGCCGCCGCCGGCCACCGCACTTTGCGCACCCAGGGAGGTCGTCTGAATCTCAAAGGCAGTGCGGGTATAATAATCGAGGCCGCGCACCAGTTTCTTGTCGATAACATAGGGCACCTTAAGCCGGGTTAAAGACTTCATGACCTGATCAAAGTCCGACCGGCAGTCATCGCACAGATGGTCCGTTATGGAAGGCGCCCCGATTAAAGCCTCCCGGCAGGATGGAACTTTGCAGTCCAAAACCCTTAATGGGTTGCGGTCCCGCCGGCGAACACAGTCCGCACACAATTGGTTGTTGACGGATGCCAAATATTGGTTCAGCGCTTTTCTGAATGGGGGTCGGCAAGCAGGGCAACCCAGGGAATTAATATGCGCGTTGACATCCTCAAGTTTCAGCCGCGTGCAAAGCGTCACCAGCAAAAATATCAGCTGAACGTCAGCCATGCCAGATTGCACGCCGAAGATTTCGGCATCAATTTGATGAAATTGTCGATATCGGCCTTTCTGCGGCCGTTCCCGTCGAAACATCGGCCCGATCATAAAAAATTTTTGAAAGGGATCCTGGGTGTATAATTTGTGCTGAATGTAGGCGCGGCAGATAGAAGCCGTGGCCTCCGGCCGCAAGGTTACCAAATCTCCCTTGCGGTCCGGAAAGGTATACATCTCCTTTTCGACAATATCGGTATCCTCTCCGATGCTGCGCTTGAAAAGTTCGGTGCGCTCCATAATCGGAATTCGAATCTCTTTGAAACCGAAGTCTTCAAACAGCCCGCGGGCAACTTTTTCGATTTCCTGCCAGAGCTCCACCTCTCCGGGTAGAATATCTTTAAAACCTCGAATTAACTGTATCATGACTTCAGATATAGACTCCCCATCATTTTGGACAAAATTATTTTTTTACTCCAAAAATAAAGGTAAAGTCAATATTAATATTTGCTTTTTAAACTTGACACGCTAGGCTCTTTTGCTTATGTAAAGAAGCTTTAAAAGCGTCGGGGGAAAAGGAGATTTTTTTGACAAAACCGGGTAAACTCAACGCCTTGACGGATGTCGCCGGAATTCTTGTTGGCACTTATACGGATGAGAAAGCTGCCAGCGGTGTTACGGTGGTCCTCAGCCCGATGGGTGCTGTGGCCGGCGTGGATGTGAGAGGTTCGGCACCGGGAACGCGTGAAACCGATTTGCTGGCACCGCAAAATTTGGTCGACCGGGTTCAGGCTGTCGTCCTGTCCGGCGGGTCTGTTTTCGGATTGTCGGCCGCCGATGGTGTGACTCGCTGGCTGGCTGAAAAAGGCTGCGGATTTCCGCTCGATCAGGGATATGTCGCGCCGATCGTACCGGCCGCCGTCCTCTATGATTTAGGTCGCGGAGAGCAGTTCATCCCGCCTATTAACGGGGATTGGGGCCGCCTGGCCTGCGAAGGCGCCGCCCATTACCCGATGAAAATGGGCTCCAAAGGTGCCGGGACCGGCGCACTGGCTGGCAGCATCAAAGGCGGGTTGGGCACGGCGAGTTTGGTATTGGATTCCGGGATCACCGTCGCGGCTGTTGTCGCCGTTAACCCCGACGGCTCCGTCATCAATCCCGGCAATGGCCGTCCCTGGGAAATCGGCCTGGAAATTGACGGCGAGTTTGGTGAACAGGGCAAGCGGGCCGTCAAACTGCCGCCTAAACCGACATCCGGTCCGGTCAAAAACACCACCATCGGGGTCGTTGCAACCGACGCCGTTCTCACCAAACCTCAGACTCACAAGGTCGCCCAGATGGCCCACGACGGCATGGCCAGAGCGATTCGTCCGTCCCATACCATGTTTGACGGCGATACCTTATTCTGTCTGGCCACCTGCAAACAAGAATTGCCTGAAACGCCCGGATTTTTTGCCGTGCCCAAAGCGCAAAGCCTGAATGAAATCGGACATGCCGCCGCAGATTGCATGTCCAGAGCCATTATCCACGCCATTATAAAAGCGCATTCGATCGCAGGCATGATCGCTTTTTGCGATCTGGATGATCTTTAGAAGAAACCAAAAAGGAGGATGAGTGATGAAAAAATTTTTATTGATTTCAATGATACTGGCCCTTATGGTTCCAGCACAATGGTCATTGGCCGCAACGCCGCAAAAAGGCGGGAATCTGATTGTTTGTCAACCGGCGGAACCCCCGGGGCTGGACCCCACCGCCAACACGGCCGCGGCCATTGACCGGGTGGTTTTCTCTAATATCTACGAAGGCTTGATCAAAGTAGACCGCAATGGTCAATTCATCCCCGGGCTGGCTACCGATTGGAAAGTTGACCCGAGCGGAAAAATCTATACTTTTGATTTACGCAAAGGCGTTCAGTTTCATAACGATGAGCCCTTTAACGCCCAGGTTGCCAAATGGAATCTTGAACGCGCCGCGGCCGAAAGTACGGTAAATGCCCATCCTGAATATTTTCGCGGCATCAGCAAAATCGAAACCCCGGATGATGATACCCTGGTACTCAACCTGAAAGACGTGGATGCGCTTTTTATCGCCCACCTGGCCGAGGGTGATGCCGTCATGCTGCCGATGAAGGGATATGAAAATGCCAAATCCAATCCCATTGGCACGGGCCCGTTTCAGTTTGTCAAATGGGTCCGAGGAGACCGCGTGGAGATGACCCGCTTTGTCGGCTACTGGAATCCGGCGCTACCTTACCTGGACAATGTGACCTTTAAATTTATCGGTGATGCCAGCGCTCAGATCGCGGCCTTAAAAGCCGGCGATATTGATGTGATCGGCTATATTGCCGCTCCCGAATCCGCCATGGAAATGTCAAAAGACAATCGTTTCAAGGTTTACGCCGGCACCACCACCGGTGAGGTCATCATGTCTACCAACAACAAGGCCAAGCCGTTCGACAATAAACTGGTTCGCCAAGCCATGGCCTATGCCATCGATCGCCAGGCGGTCATCGATCTGGTTATGTTCGGTTACGGTACACCCATCGGATCCCACTGGTCTCCATCAACACCGTATTATGTGGATTTGACCGGTAAGTTTGCCTACAACCCCGAAAAAGCCAAGGCACTGCTGGCCCAGGCCGGATACCCCAATGGTTTCGAAGCCACCATTAAGCTGCCGGCGATTTACTCGTACTCCCGCAGAGCCGGAGAGGTCATCGCCGATCAACTGGCACAGGTGGGCATCAAACTCAAAATTGAGATCGTAGAGTGGGGCCAATGGATCGAAAGAATTTTTAAGAAAAAAGAATATCAACTTACCATGATCGGTCACGTGGAGGCGTGGGATATCGGTATCTATGCCAATCCGAATTACTACTTCCAGTATGACTCCCAGGAATTCCGCGACGCCTATGCCCAGGCCTTGAAGGCTCCCAACGAGGAAGAAAAGGCCAAGTGGTTTGGTCGCTGCCAGGAGATTATCGCCGAGGATGCGGTCAACGGTTATTTGTTCTCAGCGCCCAGTTTACCGGTGATGAAGGCCAAGGTCATGAATTGGTGGGAAAACTATCCGACCATTGCTTTGGACTGCACCGAAGTCTGGTGGAAGAAGTAAAAGTTACGACCACGGTAGCGATAAACAATTAACGCTTGCAACCCTAAGGGCGGTTCCGCACTGTTGCGGAACCGCCCCGGCGTTTAATTATGTTCCGATATCTCATCAAAAAATTGATAACACTCTTGCTGCTGCTGTTGCTGGTCTCCATCGCCGTCTTCACTGTACTTTTTGTCCTTCCCGGCGACCCTGCTCAAATAATCCTGGGCATAAATGCCACCCCCGAGACCCTTGCCAACTTGCGGGCTGAATTGGGGTTGGACAGACCCTTCACCACCCAGTATTTAGAATGGATCGGCAACCTCGTCTCCGGCCGCGGTAACTGGTCGATCAATTACGATATGTCGGTATACGATTTGATTGTCAGCCGTCTGACTGTCACCGGCCCGCTGGCACTGTTGGCCATGATTTTTGCGATCATCATCGCCTTTCCCTGCGGCATCTATGCGGCCCGCAATCAGAACCGACCCGGCGATGTCACCGTCATGTTTTTTACGCAGCTGGGTCTGGCGACGCCGGAATTCTGGCTGGGAATTCTGCTGATCCTGCTGATGTCGGTAAAATTAAGGCTGTTTTCAGCGGGCGGTTTTCCCGGCTGGTCGGACAATTTTTGGGGCTCTTTACAGGCGCTGCTTCTGCCGGCTTTTGCGCTGGGGGTCATTCGCGCCTCCATTCTGACCCGTCTGACGCGTTCATCGATGCTGGAAGTCCTGCGGGAGGATTATGTCCGCACGGCCAGAGCCAAAGGACTTAAAGAACGCACGGTGATCTACGTTCATGCCCTGCGCAATGCGCTGATCCCGGTGCTTACCATACTGGGGCTGCAACTGGGCCAATTGCTGGCCGGAGCGATTATCATTGAAAACGTATATTACCTGCCGGGCCTGGGTCGCCTGGTTTTCCAGGCCATTGGCCAGCGGGACCTGCCGGTCGTCAGGGATATCGTATTGTTTATGGCCATCGCCGTCGTGCTGGTGAATTTCCTCATCGATCTCACGTATGCGGCGTTGGATCCGAGAATTCGGCTGGGTTAATCTTCCTTAGAAGGTAATGAATACGGATAAAGATTGAAAAATTTATCAAAATAATCGCGGCTAAACTTTTTTGTTTAGATTCTGTGTCGATCCGTGAAAATCCCTGTCCCAATCAACTTAAAATGAATAGATTTTTCAACAACAAAAATTTCACCGTGGGATTTGTCCTGTCGGCGGTCGTCATCGTGATGGCCCTTCTCAGTTTGATCTGGACGCCTTATGATGGCAATAAGATGAATGCACCCGTGCGCCTGCAGGGTCCATCCTGGCAGCATCCATTGGGCACGGACCAGTATGGACGGGATACGCTATCCAGGGTCATGGTCGGCGCAGTGAATTCGATTATCGTCGGACTGGTGACGGTGGCGATCGGTTTGAGCGTCGGGGTGTTTCTGGGATTGGCTTCAGCCTATTTCGGCAAATGGGTGGATGAATCGATTATGCGATTCTCCGACTTTTTATTCGGCTTCCCGGCTGTATTGACGGCGATCCTGATTACGTCGATCCTGGGTCCCTCAATGATCAATGCCATGCTGGCCATCGGCATTTTTTACATTCCGGTCTTCGCCCGTTTGACCCGGGCGGTCGCCATGAGCATCTGGGAACGAGAGTTTATCGCTGCGGCCCGAGCCTGCGGCGTCGGCGAGTGGAGTATCGCCTGGCGCCATGTTTTGCCCAATATCCTCTCCCCCTTGCTGATCCAGGGGACGATTCAATTTGCGGTGGCGATCCTGGCCGAAGCAGGACTCAGCTATCTGGGGCTGGGCACCCAGCCGCCCCAAGCCTCCTGGGGCCGCATGTTAAACGAAGCCCAGACCTTTATGTCGCTGGCGCCCTGGATGGCGATCTTTCCCGGACTGGCCATCGCCTGGGCGGTGCTGGGATTTAATTTACTGGGAGATGGACTGAGAGATACGCTGGATCCCAAGATGGTGAGGGTACGATAATTAATCTGCCCTGAAAAAAGAGAATATCCAGGGATGCAGCTGGTTCGTTGAAAACCAAGCAACCTATTTATCGATGCTGCGGCGGCTTAATTACGATATGCTGCGCATATTGTTTTTTTGTTATTCGATGTTCAGTGTTGGACGTTCGATGTTCGATGTTATTTTTTTTCTCCTCGATTTTCAGCTTTCTAATTTCGGACTTACAGTGAGGACACATGGCACCTACTAAGGACATCATCGATAAAGTATTAGACTATATTGATCCCGAGGAACTGATCTGCCTGACGGCCGATCTTGTCCGCATCAATTCCGTTTGGGATCCGGCTGCCGGAACCGGTGAGCAGCCGGCCGCGGACTATGTCTTTAAATGGGCGCAGTCCCAGGCATTTGAAGTTCGGCAAGAGGAGGTTGCACCGGGCCGGCCCAACGTTATTGTCACCTGGCAGGCCGGCTCCGGGGACCGCAAATTGATGTTTGAGGGGCACACCGATGTGGTCACGCCGGGCGATCTTTCCGCCTGGCACTGCGACCCGTTCGGCGCTCAAATCGTCGACCGGCGCATGTACGGCCGCGGCACCAATGACACCAAAGGCAACCTGGCCGCCATGCTCATTGCCATGGCGGCCTTAAAACGCGCCGATGTTAAGCTTGAAGGAGCCATTGTCGGCGGTGTGCTGTGCGATGAAGAAGATCAGATGCTGGGAGTCAGGGACTTTATTCAAAAAGGCCATGCAGATACGATCACGGCGGCCGTTATCTGTGAGCCCCAGGATGGTTTGATCTGCACCACCCAGAAGGGGGCGCTGCGGGCCCGGTTTACCGTCAAGGGTCGCATGAGCCACGGCGCCATGCCTCTTGCCGGTTTGAACACTGCTCCGGCAGTCGCCCATCTGATCAATGCCCTGCATGATCTGGAGCGCCGGGCCGTGCGCCGGCCGGGTCGCGATGAACATCTGGGCTGGCCCAGCTTCACCCCGACAGTCATCCAGGCCCCCTCCGCCGGTGCCCCCCAGCTCAATGTGATGCCCGGCGAAGCCCGGTTGCTGGTGGATATCCGGACCATCCCGGGTCAATCTCATCCGGATATCATCAAAAACCTGGAAGACCTGGCGCTTAAAATTGAGCAACGGGTCCGCCGGAGTTATGTTGAATATGACCAACTGCTCGCTTTGGAACGTCAGCATGATCTGAAAATCACCCTGGAAATTTTAACCGACCGACCCTGTACGCTGACGGATCGCAGCGACCCGGTGGTTTTAGCGGCCGATTGGAGCACCCGGCAAATCAGCGGCCGGGAGCCGGTCTACGGCGGCGTTCCGGGCGCCACCGACGGAACCTTTCTATGGGCCTTAAAAGACATCCCCATCGTCACCATGGGGGCCGGCGACCGTCAGGTACCGCACCAGGCCGACGAGTGGGTCGATCTGGATCAACTGATTGAAACCGCTAAAATTTATGCCTTGACGGCCCTTCATTACCTTTGGCCGGGAGAAATCGATTGAATATTTTCAATTGAATATTGAAAATTTGAGGTATCTTTTCGATTAAATTAATTGACGGAGCGTAGCGACATCCACAAATATTCAATTTACAATCTTCAATTCCCCACCTCCGGCGGATACGCGTCAGGGATTTTTAATATTGTATGGGTAATAAACTACTAGAAATAGAGGACCTATCCGTCCATTTCTACACCCCGGAAGGTATTGCCCGAGCGGTGGACGGCGTCAGTTTTTATTTGGATGCGGGGGAGACCATCGGACTGGTAGGCGAATCGGGATGCGGCAAAAGTGTCACTTCACTGGCCATCATAGGATTGATCCCTTCACCACCGGGTCGCATTGAATCGGGCCGAATCAGGTTTGCAGGCCGGAACCTGCGTGATCTTGATGCCGAAAACCTGCGCAAAATTAGGGGGCAAAAAATCTCGATGATATTTCAGGAGCCGATGACCTCGCTCAACCCGGTGCTGCCCATCGGCCGCCAGGTGGCCGAACCGCTGATGGTCCATCAGGGCCTGAGTAAAGCCGAAGCATTTGAAAAAGCAGCCGACTGGCTGGACTATGTCAAAATTCCGGCTGCCGGAAAAAGGCTCAATGATTATCCGCACCAACTTTCCGGCGGGATGCGCCAACGGGTTATGATTGCCATGGCCATGGTGTGCGGCCCAAAGCTGTTGATTGCCGATGAACCCACAACCGCGCTGGATGTCACCATCCAGGCCCAGATCCTGTCCCTGATGCTCGGGCTTAAAGATGAATTGGACATGTCGCTGCTTTTAATCACGCACGATCTGGGCGTGGTGGCGCAAATGGCCGCCAGAGTGGTGGTGATGTATGCCGGCCAGGTTGTCGAAGAAGCAAGCGTCAGCGAGATTTTTGACCGTCCTTTTCATCCCTATACCCAGGGCCTTCTCCAATCCATGCCTCGAATCGGGGACCGGCGTGACGGCCGCAAGCAGCGCCTGAAAGATATCCCCGGAATCGTGCCGGTGCTGACGGAACTCATTAAAGGCTGCAAGTTTGCCGACCGCTGTCCGCATGCCTTTGTGCTGTGCCGCCAAACTCAGCCGCAGCTGGTTGCAATTGGAGATAAACACTACGCCCGCTGCTGGCTGAAGGAACACCCGGAACGGAGAAAAGGCGATGTCTGAAACGCCGTTGCTCAATGTTGTCGATTTGGTCAAACAGTTCCCCCTGGGCGGCGGAATGCTGACGCAACCACGCGCCTGGATTAAAGCGGTGGACGGGGTTTCCTTTGCGGTCGCTCCAGGCGAAAGCTTCGGCCTCGTGGGAGAGTCCGGCTGCGGCAAAACGACCCTGGGACGGCTGATTTTGCGTCTGATCGAACCGACCAGCGGCAGGGTCGAGTTTGAGGGCCGGGATATCATCTCCTTGAATCGTTCGGAAATGAGTGCGCTACGGCAGCGCATGCAAATTATTTTCCAGGATCCCTATTCCAGCCTCGATCCAAGAATGCGGGTGGCGGAGATCATCACCGAACCGTTGCGCGCAACTCAACATACCTCGCGCAATCAACGCCGGCAGGCGGCGGCGGCGCTGCTGGAAAAAGTGGGCCTGCGCAGCGGGGACCTGGACAAATATCCCCATGAATTTTCCGGCGGTCAGCGACAGCGAATCGGGATTGCACGTTCGCTGTGTGTCCGGCCGGATTTAATCGTTGCCGACGAGCCGGTCAGTGCGCTGGACGTCTCAATTCAGGCCCAGGTCATTAATCTGATGGAGGATTTAAAGGAGGAATTCAACCTGGCCTATGTCTTTATTTCCCATGATCTGAGTGTGGTCGAATACATCTGTGACCGGATCGCCGTAATGTATCTGGGGGGCATTGTTGAGCTGGCTTCCACCAGGGATTTTAGTGTATCCCCGCGTCACCCCTACACCGAAGCGCTGCTGAAGGCGGTTCCCTTGCCGGATCCCCATCGCCGAATCGAACCGTTTGCCATGGAAGGCGATGTCCCCAACCCGATTGATCCGCCCCCGGGATGCCCGTTTCATCCCAGATGCCTATATAAATTCGACCGCTGTTCACGCGAGAAGCCGCCTCTGATTGAAGCTGAACCGGACCATCTGGCGGCCTGCTGGCTGAACGGCGGCAAGGGACTTGGGAATTGAAAATTGAAGATTGTCCATGGTCGGATAATATTCGATTTAAACCTAAGGTATCAAATAAAGACAACCAAAACCTTAAATGACCTAAATGAACAACTGAAAATACAAACGACAGGATTCCTTCAATATTCAATCGACAATCTTCAATTTTCAATCGAGGAGTTCGTCATTTTTCATTTGTCCTTCGTCATCCTTGCGGGAGAATAAAATGAAAATTGCTGTTGTAGGTGCAGGTGCCATGGGCAGCCTCTTTGGCGCCTTGCTGGCGGAAGCCGGCAACGACGTCTGGCTCTATGACGTGTGGGTCGACCACGTCCAGGCCATCAACCAAAATGGATTGCAGATCGAACGGGAAGGCAACACCCGCGCGGTTCGCGTCAACACCACCACGGATCCGGCCCAAATCGGCCGGGCGGACCTGGTCATCATATTTGTAAAATCAACCCAGACTCGATCCGCGGCCCAAACCGCTCGCTCGCTCGCCGGCCCTGAGGGGGCGGTCATGACCCTGCAAAACGGAATGGGCAACGCCGATGTCATTGCCGAGGTGATAGCGCCGGATCGCATCCTGGCGGGCACCACTTCCCACGGGGCCACCCTGCTGGGTGCCGGCCGCATCCGGCATGCAGGCATCGGCGCCACCACCATCGGGTCCTGGGCCGCAACCGAACCCGGGCAGCAACGGGCCAAGCAGTTTGCCGAATTCTTCACCTTCGCCGGAATCGAAACGCAGGCAGTTGCCGACGTGCGCAGCGTGGTCTGGAACAAACTGCTGATCAACATCGGAATTAATGCCATTACGGCCTTGAGCGGAATTAAAAACGGTCAGATCCTGGATCTGGAGATCACCCGCGATTTGAGCCGCGCGGCGGTTGAAGAAGCCATGCAGGTGGCCGCGGCCCGGAATGTCAAAATCAACCCGGACGCGGTGAATATCGTGTTTAAGGTGGCCCAGGCAACGGCCGTCAACCGCTCATCCATGGGCCAGGATGTGGACAACCGGCGACAGACGGAGATAGCGGCCATCAACGGGTTTATCGTGCGCGAGGCCCGTCAGCTGGGACTTGAAGCACCGGTGAACCATACGTTGACGGCGCTGATTGAAACGCTGCAGAGTCATTACTAGTAGGCTATTGTCAAATTGAGCAATTGGGCAACTGGCCATCCGATGTATAACCGGAGCAATGGGGTAATGGATTCTTGGAAATTCCAAATAACAAATACCAAATCTCAAATAATAACCAATGACCCAAAATACAAATTCAAAACCAAAAGTGAAATTTAGAATATACGGATTGATTGGTTTCGGTCATTGAAATTTCGAATTTTGAATTTATTTGGAATTTGGTGCTTGTAATTTGGAATTTTGTGGGATGCAAAATGTTTTTAACTCGCTAAAGTTAAGGAGAACTAAAATGGGTGATAAAAAAGTTACAGTCCTCGATGTCCAACAGGCAAAAGAAAGCGGGCGCAAACTGACCATGCTGACGGCCTATGATTATCCGCTCGGCCTGATGGCCGCCGAATCCGGGGTCGACATTGTCTTGGTGGGTGATTCCCTGGGCATGGTGGTCATGGGTCTGCAGGGAACGGTTGAAGTGACCATGGATGACATGATCCATCATATCAAAGCCGTGGTTCGCGGCTGCAAAGGTCCGTTGATCGTCGGCGACATGCCCTTTATGAGCTACAACACCTCCATCCGGGAAGCCATTATCAATGCCGGCCGCCTGATGAAGGAAGGCGGCTGTGATGTCGTCAAGCTG
Source organism: uncultured Desulfosarcina sp. (assembly GCA_964435765.1). Classification (GTDB taxonomy): domain Bacteria; phylum Desulfobacterota; class Desulfobacteria; order Desulfobacterales; family JAFDCJ01; genus JAFDCJ01. The sequence continues at coordinate 782 of CAYTBC010000047.1, read as the reverse complement.
GAGGGCGGAGTCGACTTTGCGCCGACCATTCAAGCCATCGTGAGGGCCGGCATCCCCGTCCAGGGGCACATCGGCCTCACCCCCCAGACGGCCAGTGCGTTAGGCGGTTTCAAAATGCAGGGCAAGGATGCTTCGGCCGCCAAGCAGATCATCGATGACGCCAAAGCTCTGGAAAACGCCGGCGTGTTCTCGATGATTTTAGAAGCCGTGCCCGCTCCTCTAGGCAAGCTGGTCGCCGAAGCGGTCAAGGTTCCGGTCATCGGGATCGGAGCCGGTCCGGATGTGGACGGCCAGGTGCTGGTCTTTCATGATGTCGTCGGCCTGTTTGACCGTTTTGTTCCCAAGTTTGTCAAACAGTACACGAATGTCAGAAAGATTATCATCGAAGCCTTAAAGGAATACAACCAGGATGTCCTGGAGGGGAAATTCCCGGGTCCGGAGCACTCTTTTAAGATGCCGGAGGAAGCGCTGACGCAGCTGAAAAAAATGCTCCAAAAGCGTTGACCATCCCTTTAGATTTCCGGCATAGCCTAATCTGAGTATTTTTGTTTATAAAGATGATATATTCGCTTGCTATTGGCCTAAAGAAGGATTACTATAGTTGCATCAATTAAGTTTCGCTGTATAACAGCGGGACGGTTTCTATCTGAAGGAAGAATCCATTTGTCAGAGTGGCATCCTCCAGTTTGCAACGTTGAAAAATTTTAAGAAAGGAGAATGTTATTATGACTAATGGAACAGTTAAGTGGTTTAGTGACTCCAAAGGTTTCGGTTTCATTGAG
>CAYTBC010000046.1:0-26788 GCA_964435765.1 uncultured Desulfosarcina sp. | reverse complement strand
ATGTGGGCATATAAAACTCCACTTTCTTGCCGGTCATTTTGGAAAGATAGTCGATAACCGGTTTGTAAATGGTTAACTCCTGAATCGTTTCTTCGGTGGGAATTATGGAAAACGTCAACACTTCAGGATTTTCACATTCAGCCAACGCGCTGCCGATGAGGGTGATGCTAAAAAGGATGGTTAAAATACAGGTAATAGCCGTCAAAGAGAATCTGCGATTATTCATAATATCCCCCTTTCTTAAGTTAAAAAAGTTAGACGTTTTGCGGATGGTAGATTGGCAGGTCACCTCCTTTCTAAAACGGGAATAACAGCTAAGCTGATGGATAATCCTATAAGGTGGCAGCCTCATAAGGATTGTGAGCCCGACAATTAAGGAAGGAATTCTCGCTATCAATAGTAATAAAATGAAACGAGATAAATCATGGCGCCTACAACGCGCTCTGTATTGAAAGAATACTTTAACACCACATGAGAACTTGCACGTGCTTTATATTATATCCCGGCAATCATAAGTCAAAAGAATAATAATTATGGATTGCATAATAAAAAGTTATCTCTAAAGTCTTGCGGGCATTAAGTCCGCTTGCATTTCTTTTGATATTCAACGAAATCCAGGGACCGATCACCGGAGTTGAGGAGCCGATTGAGATCTTCGGGGCCGAATGACAGGCCATCGAAAATTTTGGCTTCCAATTCCAGGGTCTTTTCCCAGAGCCAGCGAATTCTTTCCTGATGCTCCACCGACTGGCCATATTTTTCCAGGATGTAGTCCAAACGCTTGTCGAGCGAAACCACCTGGTCATGGAGTACCCGCTTGTCGGCATAGTTGATAATCACAGCCTCACCCAGCACCACCGGACTTGGATATTCATCGAGTTTGACATGCTGCCGGACGATTTCACCGACGTGGCGATAGCCCAGCTCGGCAAGGTATTGGCCGCCGGTAAGGGCATGGTTTTCCCGGGTTTTAAAGCTGCGGGTCTTGGTGATGTCATGCAGCAGGGCGGCCGCCCGGATTAAGTTGGCGTTGAACCGGTTTTGCCGCAGGTTTAAATGGTCCGCCAGAAAAGTCGCCACCCGGCACACCTGCATGGAATGAACCACAATGTGATCCATCATCATCATATCGCACATGAGCTGATAGCAATGTTCTTGGGTTGGGATCTGCATATAAAAACGATGTTATTTAAGAATGTCCTCGGGCATCGGAAAATCGCCGCTAAAAAAGTCCTCCAATTTAAATGCTTCCCCACAGGTGATTTGTCAATAATTTTTATTGTAGGCCTGCTGGGCCCGAGCAGTCGTTTATGTTCCAACGTATAAGCATAAAGCCGAACAAATCCAAAATACTGTTCTCACCACGGAGACACAGAGGGCACTGAGATGTATTTTTTTTCGATTGCCGGAGGCCTACCAGTAAAAAATATGATCCGATAGGTCATCCCGCCTGGCGGGGGAGACGCACCGCTGAAACCCGCGGGATAACCGATCTATTTGAAAAACTAAAAGGTCGGTCAACGGCAAACGAAAAGCATCCGCTTAATAAGCTTGCGGCTATTGCCAGTGGATTAACGTTTAGAATTATCACTGAGGGTGCAATTTTTTTTTGCCCATCGTCGTCTCCCGATGGGCAAAAAGAAAAGGTAACTCCGTGTTCTCTGTGTCTCGGTGGTATAAATTTTTCCTGAGAATAAGTCACCGTAATTATGAATAGGAGTACTTAGGGGCTGAGGCCGGCAGATTCTGCATTGACAAAATCAAAATCGGCCTTTAATTTTCTATGGGTCTTCAATCAGCTTGCAGGTAACAGGAGATAATTTTGAAAGTCGTCATTGTCAGAAAGGCCCCGGAAAATACCAGACGATTGATTGCCGCTCAATTTCCCGCCGATTGGCACATCATCACGGTGCCGGCGGAATCCTTATCCGAAGAAATCGGTGATGCGGATGCGCTCATACCGGAGAACACCCTGATTGACAGCGAGCTTCTGGAACATGCCAAAAATTTGAAAATCATCCAGACCGGTGCCGGGTATGACAACGTCGATATCGCGGAATGCACCCGACGCGGAATCCTGGTGGCCAATGCTTCCGGGATCAATGCCGGAGCGGTGGCCGAACACGTGCTGGCCTTGATTTTATGCTGGTACAAAAACATCGTCAAATTAAACACAGCGATGAAACGCGGAAAATTCACTGTGGATTACAGGGGAGCGGAACTTTCCGGCAAAGTGATCGGTGTGGTGGGTCTCGGCAACATCGGCAGGCAAGTCGTAAAATTGGCGCAGGCCATTGACCTGAAGGTTATCGGATACCATTATCGGCAGACGGCGAGCATTGGCGACATCGAGCGGGTGGAGTTGCATCCCCTTTTAAAACAAGCGGATATCGTTACCATCCATGTCGCGCTAAACGATCGGACGCAGCACATGATCGGCAAAAGTGAATTTAAGCTAATGAAAAAGAATGCCTTTTTTGTCAATACCTCGCGCGGCGCCGTGGTGGATACGCAGGCCTTGATAGAGGCCCTGCAGATCGGACGGATCGGCGGAGCCGCGCTGGATGTATTTGAGGCCGAACCCCTGCCCGCCGCCAGCCCCCTGCGCAAGCTTGAAAATGTCATCCTGACGCCTCACACCGCCGGTGAACCGGACGCTTTGTTTTTTCATAAGATACGTTTTCAGTTCTTCGCAGAAAACATCGCCCGCGTGTCGGCCGGCAAACCACCTCTATGCGGATTGCAGTCCCTCAACGGCGGTGAAAAAAAAGCCGTCAAAACGATTCCGGCGATCAGTCTGCCGGAAGGCTATAAAGGCAAAATCCTTCTTATATCGGTATCCGGCAACGGAATTGAAAAAAAGGTCATTCTGCGTTCCGGCGATCTCTGGCACCGGGAAATCCTGCGCAATACGGAGCAGGAAATTCGAAATCTCGGATTCAACAACGCCCGGGTTCACCAACTGGGTGGCGCGCATCTCCGGTTCGAGCCGGATGGGACCATTATCATCCATGGCACCAGCCAGCAATTCGGCGCCTGCGACAAGGAGTATGCCGCCGAACTTGTCAGGGGTCAGTTTCCAGGCAGACCGGTGGACGTGCAACCCTGATGTTTCGGCTGCCGGTTATGCTGATTGCATCGGTCGCGGGGGGGAGATGATTTTAGGCAAAACAACTACCGGATCCCGCAGGGAGCGATATGCACAAACATCACCACAAACAGACGGATTACAGCCATGCTTTTAAAATCGGTTTGATCCTTAATGTCGGTTTTATAATTATCGAGGTGGTTTTCGGCCTGGCGGCAGATTCCCTGGCATTGTTGTCGGATGCCGGGCATAATTTAAGTGATGTCCTTGGCTTGGTATTGGCCTGGGGAGCCGGCTATTTAGCGCAACGCGAGGCATCCGACCGGCGGACTTACGGTTGGCGAAAATCCACCATTCTGGCCGCATTATTCAATGCCATTATTCTTCTGGTGGCAATCGGCGGCATTGGCGGGGAGGCCATCCGACGCCTTAACGACCCTTCCCATGTGGCTGGCGCTACGATTATTTGGGTCGCCGCGGTCGGTGTTATAATCAACGGCCTCACGGCGCTTTTATTTATGTCAGGCCGCAAAAGCGACCTGAACATTCGAGGCGCGTTCCTGCATATGGCGGCCGATGCCGGTGTATCGGCCGGTGTCGTTTTGGCAGGGATCGGAATTCTCATAACCGGATGGCAATGGCTGGATTCAATTGTCAGCCTGCTTATTGTCATGATTATTTTTATCGGTACTTGGGGATTGCTAAAGGATTCATTCAATTCAGCCCTTGATTCTGTGCCGCGGCATATCGATACCGAAGAAGTCAGAAATTATCTGTCAGGACTTCCGGGGGTATCCCAGATTCATGATTTGCACATATGGGGAATGAGCACAACCGAGGTCGCTCTGACCGCCCACCTCGTGAAGCAAAGCCCGGAAAACGACGATTCCCTAATTGCTGAAATGAAGCAGGAACTTCACCGCCGCTTCGGAATCGAGCATATTACCATTCAGTGGGAAAGAGGCGAGCAATTCCACTGTGAAAACTCCTGCGAAACATGAAAAGACTTCACTCTTATTTCCCAATATTTTTTTCCAAGTCCACCATCAGCAGGTTCAAGGGGAGCGGCCGGGCCGGGGGTCGGGTGGTCACCATCTTGATTGCGGCCGGATCGGCGCCAAACTCCCGGGCCAGCATCGCAGCGATGGCCGGCTGGCAATTGGTGCCCTGGCAGTAGCCCATCCCGCTGCGGGTCCGTTTTTTGATGTCGTTGAGATTCATCGTTCCCTCACGAGCGGCTTGTCGAATCTCGCCGGCGGTGATCGATTCACAGCGGCAGACGATGGTGTCGTCGGTCACATTGGCGTAAAGATCCGGATAGATCCGGTAGATACGATCCATCCCCCGCCGAAATTTATCCATGGATTCAAGCTGTCTGAGATGCGGCAGCCCGGCCTGGACGGCGTGGTCGACGCTGATGTTTCCGGTGTGCACGGCGGCATACAGCCCGGCCAGGGTGCCCTGCATTTTGGCCGCCAGCACGCCGGCGATGCCGGCGCCGTCGCCGGCCACAAAAACGCCGGGCTGATCGGTCTGCATGTTTTCATCAAAGTAAGGCACCCATCCGCCCACCAGCGGGTTGTAAATATGCCGGCAGCCGAGCAGGCTGGTCAGCCAGACCGACGGGATCAAACCGTAGCCGATACACACCGTATCCACCTCAAAGGTCTTTTCGGACCCCGGCACCGGGCAGCCGCGGGCATCCACCGGGCCGACGACGGCGGCTGTCACTTCCCGATCGCCTTGAATGCGGCGCAGGGCATGAGATCGCAGCATCTGAACCCCGGCGCGTTTGAGCCGGACCATGTAAGTGAGGCCCTGTTTGATTAAACCGGGCTGGTGCAGCAAATCCGGCAGAAACCGCCAGGCCCACGTCATCGATGCGGATTCCGCCAGGGCCGCCACTTCCATGCCGGCGTCCAGCATCTGGTTGGCCACCACCAGTTGCAGCGGGCCCGTGCCGGCCAGCAGCACCCGGCGGCCGGGCCGCACGCGCTGGCTTTTCAAAAGCACCTGGGCACCGCCGGCGGTCATGACCCCGGGCAGCGTCCAACCCGGCACCGGCACCGGCCGCTCGCAAGCCCCGGTGGCGACAATGATGGCGCCGGCATCCAGCAATACCAGTTCATCACCGCGTGCGACCGCCAGTTGATTGGATTCAAAGACCGACCACACCAGGGCGTCATTCCAAACTTCAATGGCATCGGAAAGTTCACGCACCTGGCCGAGCAGCGATTGGCCATTCACATAATCAGCTCCCAGCACGGCGGCGTCGTTGACTTTAAAGCCGCGCGGCAGCTGCCGATAGATCTGTCCGCCGGCCTGCCGGTTTTCATCGATCACCAGAACCCGGGTGCCGGCCCGGGCCGCGGCAATCGCGGCGCTGAGCCCGGCCGGTCCCCCGCCGACAATCACCACCGGCACCTGCTTGCGCACCAAGCGGCCGGGCGGCGGCTCGGGGGAATCCAGATCGATTTTGCCGTAACCTTCCTGCAGCATAATCAGCTGGCCGGCTTGCACCAGGGTAACGCACGCCTTGACGTTGGGCTGGCTGTTGACGGTGACCAGACACCCGTGGCAGGTCCCCATGCAGCAATACAGGCCCCGCGGGTCGTGCAGCTGCTCGGTCCGGCGAAATTCCCGGATGCCGGCCGCGGCCAGCGCCGCACCGATGGTCTCGCCTTCAAAGGCGCGCACCGGTTGCCCATTGACGAAGATTTCAATTTCTTTACCGCGGGTAATGCCGCTTTGAATGCGATTATCTTGATTGCCTTGGTTCATTTTCTTTTCTTTGTCGTGAGAAATATTTTAAATGAATGGATTCAACCTTATTATTTATTTTTTAGACAGGATCTACAGGATTTATTGGATTTTTTAAACCCTGAACGCTGAACCCGGAACCTTTCAACCCGGACCTAGGCAAACCGCCCCGGACTGAAGGCTTCCATCGGGTGTTCGGTGCGGCCGTCGATGATCATTTCGCTGACGGCTTTGCCGGTGCTGGCACTGAAGCGCATACCGGCCCGGCCGTGCCCCGACGCAATGATCAGATGAGAACAACCGGGCACCGGACCGATCACCGGCAGATTGTCTTCACAGATGGGCCGAAAGCCTGCGAAAAAGCGCAGGGCGCGCAGCCTGCCGAGCATCGGCACCGCCCGGGTAAACGCCTGTGTGAAAGTGGTAATCTTTTCTAAAGTGATACGGTTTTCGAATCCCACAAACTCCGTGTGACTGCCGAGGTAGAAGTTTCCGCTGGCTGTCTGCCGGATATACAAATGGTTTAAAAACATGATGACATGTTCCGTCATCCGCTGGCAGGCTTCAGTCAGAATCACCTGACCGCGGGCCGGTACGATGGGTATCTGCAGGTCCAGCGAGGACAGAATTTGCGGCGTATAGGCCCCGCCGGCCACCACCACCCAGTCGGCATGATATTCACCTTGGTTGGTGACAACCTGCTCGATGCGACCATCGCGCATTTTTAAATCCTTGACATCCACGCCATACTCGATCCGTGCGCCCTGCCGCAACGCCACACCAAGGTACCCCTGGACCAAACGAAACGGGTTGACATGGTAGCTGGCCGGGTTGTGCAGCGCCGCCCTGACCTCCGTGCACAGCAGCGGTTCAAATTGACGGGCTTCGGCAGCGTCCATCAGTTTACAATCGATTCCCATCTGCCGGATTTCATCGAAAAAGGGACGAATCTCGAGCGCCTCCTGGTCATTCATGGCCGCATACAACGCGCCGCCATGGATAATTTCAAGCGGCCGGTCAAAGCCTTGTGCGATTTCCAGTATCAAGTGGTAGCCCTCAACGTTTAAAGGGCGAAGCGGTTCGGGCGTCCCGCTGCTGCCGCTGATGCTGACGATCGCGGCCGTGGTACCGGAAGCACCGGCCCCTAAATGGCTGCGTTCCAAAACCAGAACTTTAGCGCCCCGTCCGGCAAGAAAATATGCGCAGGCAGCGCCGATGACGCCGCCGCCTATGATAATGACATCCGGTTGCATTGAGCAAGCATCCTATTCGTTTTTAGCGTTATTTTTCTTTACTACAATTTAATCAAAAAATCGCCGACATAATTTAATATTTTGCGGCCAATCCGCCGGTTCTGCATTTCGCTTCCGTCGAAACGGCTTTAGGACAGATTGGCGGGCGGGCATGCCTATTGAAAAAGGGAAGGAATAAACATCGAAACGCTCGGAACATAGGTAACCAGGAGCACGACGCAAATATTAGCAGCCAAAAACGGCAATATGGTAATGCTGATCCTTTCCATAGATTCGTTCGATATAATGGCTGCCGCAAATAAGCAACATCCCACCGGCGGTGTGGCCAAACCGGTAATCAGGTTGACGCTCATGAACACGCCGGCATGCAATGGATCTATCTCCAGCATTCGAAACAACGGCAGCAGAACGGGTGTGACGATCATAATTGCCGGAATGCTGTCCATAAACATTCCCAGTACAAACAGCATGACATTGATCAGTAGCAATATCAAAAATTTGTTGGATATATTGTCGATCAGAAACTGTGCAAACTGCTGGGGCACCTGCTCATTTGACAACGCCCAGCCAAACAAGGCCGCCGCGGCAATGATGATCGAAACGCTGCCGGTTTCGATGGCTGAATCCCTGATGACTGCAAGCAACTTGGTGGGCTTCATGGTGCGATACACGCAGAGCGCGATAAAGGCCGTGTAGAAGGTTGCGATCACGGCCGCCTCGGTCGGGCTGGCAATTCCCAGGATAATGCTGCCCAGGATCAATACCGGTAGCACGAGTGCCGGCGCGCCGCTTGTCACGATGTTGACACCTGTGCGAAACGGTATCTTCTCGGTTCGTTTGGGAAAGTCGGCTCTGATTCCGATGATTTTGACGGCAAGCATCTGTGATAACCCAACAAGAACGCCGGGTATAGCGCCGGCCAGAAACAAATCGCGTATCGAAACCTGTGCGATGGAGCCGTAGATTATAAACATGAGACTGGGAGGGATGATCGGCCCCATGGTCGACGATGCCGCGGTTACCGCTGCGCTGAACCTTTTCGTGTAGCCTTCTTTCACCATGGTGGGAATCATAACCGAACCGATGGCGGTTGTGTCCGAAATGGCGGTGCCGGTAATACCGCCGAAGAACATGCTGACCACGATGTTAACGTAGGCCAGACTGCCTTTGACCCGGCCCACGATCAGATCGGCAATCCGAATCAAACGGTCACTGATGTCGGCCTCGGACATTATTTTGCCGGCCAGCACAAAAAAAGGAATCGCCAGCAGAATAAATGAATCAAACGATCGCAGTAACCTGACCACCACAATGTCCAAGGGAAGGCCCACTCCAAAATAATAAACCAGGGTCGAGGCCAGCAGGGCAAACGGGATGGGTATCCTGATAACCATCAGCAGGGCAAAACAGATTACCATAATTATAATGTATGTCATTGTCGACTCCACTTACGCTTATGGCTGGCATCATCACCCATGCGCCGGGGCTGTTCAAATTTTGCAAAGACCGGCGCCACGGAGCATCCATTATTTTCGATACACACCAGGCAGTCCGATGGTTTTTCTCAACATATACAAAAAAATGATGAAAAAACATATCGGCACCGACAGATAAACGATCCCCATCGAAAAATGCGACAAGACCGGAGAATTAACCCTCCACATAGACATCACATGCTTGCTGCCTTTTGCTACGAGAATGACGGATAGCCCCATGACGATCAGGTAGTGCGCCAAATCAAAGGCCATTTTTATGTGCCGGGGCATTAGATTGTAAAAGGACTCAATGGCTGCATGGCCCTCCAGCAAATAGGAAACCGCACTTCCGATCAGCACGATATAGATGTAAACATAACGTGCAATGGCGTTGGCCCACGATATGGGCTGGCCCAGAAAAAAGCGCATGGCAATGCTGGCACCCAATAGTAAAGTCAAACCGATCAGCAAAATGATCAGCAGCAGATTGCTTAGGGTTTTAATCTTCTCAAGAATCAGATCGAAAGCAGCCTCACCCGAACCCTCTTTTTTGTCATGCTCCATAATAACGTCTCCCAAACAAGTTCCCATTCATATCGGGCCTTGAAGCAAAGCGGCATTCTTGGGGGGTGTGGTTCGTGACATCCAGTCCGGCCGCAACATGATTTATCGGGCTGCCGGTACCCGGGCCTGCCGGTCGACTGTTGCCGATTTCAATACCGGCTCAACCCGAAAAATCATTTGCCTGTTAAAGCGCGGTCCGACTAGTCTCTTTTGCCTTTATAAGCCTCCGGCAGCCGCTCTTCAGGATTGAGCAGCTGGATCTCGTCGTACCAGACCTTCCAGTGCGGATACTTGTCAAACCATTTGGTGTAGACCTTCTCGGAGGCCTTTTTAAAAGGAGTGGTGTCAGGATACGTCACCGTGTAACCTTCCCTTTCAGCCTTTTTGATAAACTCCTGCTCGCGGACATACTGCCAGGCGTCTGTCAGCTCAATCGCGCTGGTGGCAGCATCGACAACAATTTCACGCTGACTTTCACTCAGCTTGTCCCATGCTTTGGGAGAAATAAAGATTATCTTCTGGGTCCACATCTGGTTCAGGATGGCGAAGCTTTTAACCACTTCCTTCAGTTTGAAGATATAGTTGCAGTAAACGCCCAGATCATTGGCGTTTACCAGGCCGGTCTGCAACGAAGTGTACAGCTCACCCCAGTCGGTCGGTGTAACCGTAAATCCGAAATCTTTATAGATGTCGACAAAGAGCGGGTTCTGCATGCAGCGCAGTTTTACCCCTTTGGCATCCTCAATTTTGGTGATGGGAGTGGTGCTGGAAATGGCAAATCCGTTGCAATCCGAGTAGATGCCCAGCGCTTTCAAACCGGTAACTTTGCTGATTTCCCTCAGAATTTCATTGACGACACCTGAACGTCTGGCAACTCTGTAGTGCTCCATGCTTTTAAAGAGATAGGGCAACTGTAAAAATTGGATATCCGGATAGTATCCGGCGATGTGGCCGGCGCTCGTTGCACCGATATCCACACTGCCGATCTTCAAAAACTCGAAGCCTTCTTCCTCGCTGTTGGTCAGAGTTCCCGGGAATATCTTTACCTCGATAGCCCCTTTGGTTTGTGCTTCGACCAGATCCTTGAAGGTTTCGGCCAGCAGCTGATCCGCATCAAAAGTGTTATTCTGGTGGTTGAATTTCAGGATAATGTCAGCGGCCTCGGCGTTGAGGGCGACGACGAATATTGCCAGCGCCATCAACAGAAACATTTTTGCCGACCATTTGCAATGATGAGTCTTTTTTTTCAGCATGATCAATCTCCTTTCTTGCAGCTATTAGAGCTTCTTTTGATTTCTTTTCCGTGAAACGCCCTCTCTGATGAAGCCGGGTATGATTCTTCTCACCTCCTTCCGATTTAGAGCCTATGGCTCACAATTTGTATGACTAGCGGCCGTTTTCCAAATATGATTTAATCTGCTGCAAATCCATCCCCGCCAGTCCCAGTTTATCCAGGTTGCGGCCTTCTTGCCAGCAGTCTTTGCCCATGATGACCCCTCCCAGTGCGATCAACGCATCCATCATGGGAGTTTCAACCTTCACGGCATTTCCAAGACTGGCCCAGGCCACCAGTCCGTAGGGAATATCTTCGGTAACATACCGGTTTTCCAGGGAAGGCGGCCCTTTAACCGGCGTCAGGCCGGCGCTGCCGTTTAAGGATTCCCAGAGGGTTCCCCGCGGACCGTAGGCCGATTCCACCATCATGTCCACACCGGTGGGCAGATCGATTTCCAGGCGCTTTCCGATCTGAATTCGCTCCTGGTCCAGGGCCTCGATCACCCGCACCACCGAAGGGGTCATGCCCTCTTCATACATGTAAAACTCGCCATGGGAGCGCTCGATACGGCCAGCGTTCAAGAGGCAGCCGGCCGGGTGCAGCAGCGGCGTCAGGTGCCCCAACCCGGTTTCGATTACGGTCTTTTTCAAGGCAAAAGGATATAAGCCCTTTATCTTCTCATAGACAACCGGGCCCTGGTTGCCGGGTACGGCCGCCAGTGCACAGACCGCACGGATGTGAAACGTCTGGACCTTGCCCGGGGCGATCAGTCGGGTGGCAAAGGGCAGCCCGCCTACCTCGGCGACAATGATCTCTTTGGAATTCCCGCTGGCCCGCAACGTCTGCCTGAATTCCAGCGCAGCCAGGGTTCCGGGCATAATGACTACCATCTGGTTTTCCGTGAGATGCGGTGCGAGAAGTCTTGCGTAATTGGAAACAGTAAAGCCGGGCAAAGGGATGAAGATGACCTCAACGTCCCGGATCGCCGCCGCAAGGTCCGTAGTAACAAGATTCAGTTTTGCTTTGCCCCGGCCGGCAACCCCGATCATTTCAATTTCCCCGGTATCGAACACCTTCTGCATGGATGATGCAAATTGTTCCATCTCAAACATATTGACCGACAGACCTTTAAGCGTCAGATCCGCCGCGATGGTATGGGCGCCGTTGCCGCCGCCCAAGACCGCAACCTTCATCGAATTCATAATGGTTTCCTTTATCCTTGATCTGGTTTTATTATTTCCTATACCGAGCGATTGTCATGATTTATCCGCCTCGGATTGCCGTAGCGTCAGCCCAGCCGCCGACCTGAAAAGTTTACCGCTGAGTTCGCAGAGAACGCCGAGAAAGACCCAAAAAAATAATCTTAAATAATCTCTGCGACCTCTGCGTGCTCTGCGGTGAAAAAAACTTTCACTAAGATACTTCATAAAGATCGCATTGGATTTCATGAAGCTTAATACGAGGCATAGGGCAGCTCGGCTTCCATCAGCGGAAGCATCTGTCCCAGCCCTTTGGCTTGCGCCCGGGTGTATATCTCAGCGGCCATGGCGACATCCTCGATCGCCAGGCCGTAATTAAAATCAATGATACGTTCCATATCATTCTCGCGTCCCGGCTTTTGTCCCGTGATAATTTCCCCCAGCTCGGTATGCCGCTCCGGCAGGGGGCCGTCAAATCCGCCGACTTTTTCATGAGCCAGCTTCAGCTGCTGCCAATCGTCGGTAATGAATTTATCCACCTTGTGCAGCGTGCGATTCTCCCATCCACGGTGATGAACCGGCAGAACCAGCGCGCCCGGCGAAATCCACTTCTCTTTGAAAATCGGCTGGTCGAGCCTCCCGGTGGCCGTCACGATGATGTCAGCCCCTTCGATGACTTCCTGCGGCGATTTGCCGATCTCGATCCGCAGCTGAAGCTCCCCGGCAAGGGCGGCGACAAAACCGTCGACCGTCCGGGGATTAATGTCGAACACCCGCACGCTTTCCAGGGAGGGCAAGGCGGCGGCCAGCGCCAGTAAATTATATCGTCCCTGGATGCCGGCGCCGATAATGCCGACAAGCGTGGAATTTTTGGCGGCCAGGTGCCTGGCTGCCACGGCCGACACGGCCCCGGTTCGCATGGCCGTAATCCAGCGACAGTCCATCACGGCCAGCGGTTGGCCGGTCTGGACGTCGTTTAGAATAAACAGACCCATCACCGGCGGAAGGCCAAGGCTGGTGTTGCCGGAAAAGCTGCTGACCCATTTGAGGCCGGCCGCCCTTTTGCGGGGCAGATATCCGGGCATGGCATGAATAAAGGCATTGGCAGGGTGAACACCGGGTTTCGGCGGATTTTCGGTCTCACCCAGCCCGTGCTCTCTCAAAGCGTCTTCCACCACCGCAATCGTCTCCGGCATGGTCATGGCGGTGGCGATAACCTCTTCCTGTGACAAATAAAGCAGTTCTATGCGCTTCATCAGTAAACCTTCTTCTTAATCGATGATCGACGCCCGCCGATCAAAAGGGCATCTTGCCGGCCGAGCGCCGGCGCGGCATTCCATATCATTTCCTAACCGAATAAAACCGGCGATTGGATGCTGTTTGGGTTTCAAGAGTATCCAGCAACTTTTCGACGTTTTCCGGCCGGGCCAACCGTTCATAACGGGATTTTTTTTCCTCATGCGCCCCTAAAAGCTCGGGTGAAGTGCGCTGCTCCCTGAGATCGCAAAGTTTGATCGCCCCCCACAGGATCCAGTGCAAAGAGACCATCGGTTCTCTGAGGCGCACCTTTTCTGCCAGCAGATCCGCATTCTGATTGCTCAGGCGGGCATATTCCTCCAGGAAGGCCTGGCCGTCTTCGGCTTTCATCACGTCCGCGGTGCACCACAGCTGGGCCGGCTCTGAAAGGAAGCAGCTTAAGTCATAGGAGCAGTCGTCCACTCTAGGTTTTTCCCAGTCAATCATGCGCAGCCCCTGTGATGTCCTGATGAAATTGTCGCAGACCACATCCGTGTGATTGAGCCTGTCGGCCTGGAAGGGAAGACCTGATTCCGAAATTTGGGCTTTGATTTTTTCCAAAATCCTGCCGGACAGGTTTATTACTCTCCTCTCAGCCGTTTTTCTGGCTTTGTAATCGACAAGGTCCTTTTCAGCCAGCTTATAGTTGTCGCGCAGCGGATCCGGCCAGGCAATAAAATTGATGCCTTGCGGCGGCAGGCCGTGCAGTTTGGCCAGCAGTTCAGCAGCCTCAAGCACTTGGGTCTTTTGGTACGACAAATGCGGCCCCGCCAGAAACTGTTCAATCAGGATATCGAATTCAAAGTGGGCTCGGCTGTCATCGATGTGGTAGACATCTGGTGCGATGGTATCGTGGGCGAGGAATTTAAGAATCCGGTATTCGTATTCGACCTGTTTGCTGAGCCCGCTTTGCTGTTCGATGTTGATGCGGAATATGAATTCCTTGTTGTCGACGCTGATATGAAAGTTCAGATTGTAGGCCCCGGGGGTCATCTTATGGAACTTTATCGCACCCATGCGTTCAAGGGCCAGAATGTCCGGCGGCATCTTTTGCAGGTACGTCTCAATGCGTTCCCATAAAACGGCCACCGCCGACTTTGCGCCTGCGAGGTGCTTACTTTTCATCTCAGCACTTTGTCTCCCAGCTTTTTTAAAACATTTTGGATATGGTTCTTCAGGGTTTCTCCGGCCCGTTGCCCATCCCGCTTTTCCAGGGCATCCAGCACTTCGCGGTGGTCGATGTACTGGTCCAGCAGCTCCTGTTTGCTGAAAATCTGATAATGCCAGAATCGCGCCGAAACGCCGTGCAGCTCACGTAGAATATCGATCAGCTTCGGATTATGGGTTGCCTCGTAAATGAGATTGTGAAAATCGAATTCACACTGCATCAGCTCTTTGAGATTTTCACTCTCCTGTTCTTCCAGCGCGGTTACCCGCTTCAATATTTGTACGAGAGATTCCAGTTGACCGGCGGTAATATTTTTGGCAGCCAGTTCACCAGCCAAACCTTCCAGGACGGTTCGAATTTCAATATTTTGTTTGTAGATATGGATATCAACAGGCGAGACGATGGTTCCCGAGCGGGAAAATCGTCGGATGAGGCCGTCTCTTTGCAGTTGAATCAAAACCTCCCGCATGGGAGTCCGCCCAAGGCCGTAATGATTCATCAAGGCCTTTTCGTTCAGGGGCTCCATCGGCTTGAGGTCATGGGTGATAATGCGGTATCTGAGATCTTTGTAGGTTTCGTTTTTGGTGGAGATCATGGCACGATGTCTTGAGGTTGAGTTAATCGTTGGAAGAATCTCATATTCTCCACTATCACAGATAATATATCATTCAGGTTAAGTCTGATATATCAGATCCTCATCCTTGTCAAGGAATTTATAATATTTTTTATAACTGATTGAATTTTATATAATAGCTTAATAAGACGGGGAACGGCCTGCGGTTCATTGAACCTGGGCCCCGGCAGAGGGTAACCGCACTTTGATGCCATCCCGCAAAGGTGGTGTTTGCCGTCAGGCGGCCCCTGGTACCGGGGGCCGCCGTCCTCCGGCTGGCAGAAAAATGGGGAATATCGGGTGGAAAAAGCTGCGAATATTCAGCAGCGGATGACTCCCGGCTATCCGGCCGCCGGTTTAGGTTTATTAAGGTCTGGGTTTGCCGATTTTGCCGATGGGTTCAAATAATCTTTAAATACGTATATCAAGACGAAAACCAAAAAAATAGCGCCCAACACAAAGCCCGGATGCACAGGTCCGGCCGCATTCAGTTTGTATCGACCGTACTCGCCGGCGATCGCGCCGATGAAGCAGCTGAAGTCGTTGGGAATAATGCCGTCAAACAACTTGTCGAGGGGTGAGCCTGAATTGGAGCCGCCGCTCGGATCGGTTGCCGAGCCGAAGGCCAGAGGATCGACGATGATTCCGTTCTCGATGCCGTCTGCGTCCCCGAAACCACCGTCTTTGATGGTTATATACACTTGCTTGCGGTTGGCGCTGAATTCGGCGCTGCCGGAATAGTCCACCCAGACGCCCTCAACCGGATCAAATTTGTAGCATTTGCCGTCTTTAAAGGCCGGTTTCGAAAGATAGATGGTCGCCGTCGTTTCGCCACCCGGTTCACCGACGTTCAACTTGAAATGAATCAGTTCAAATTCGATATAGTTCGGCTTGCCTTTGGACCTGGTTTCCAACTGCGCATCGGCCGGATCTTCCGCTTCCAGCGAAACGATCGAACCGGAGTCCGGCGCGCCCTGAATGCCGATGCAAATTTCAGCTTTTCCGCCCAGCACATTCACACACCTGAGATCGGATTGGCCTGTGTCCGGGGTGCCGTCCCCGTCAAGATCGCTGAAATCTGAAACTTCCTGATCGTCCGGCACACCGTTTCCATCCAAATCGCGGGCGGCATCAACGGTGACGAATTCTCTTTCCTGAGACCATTGAGAGGGGGTGTCGTGATTGTCGAAATGTCTTGCTTTCCAGACATACTCGGTGTCTGCTTCCAATACCTGTTTGGGGACTGCGATCGATTTCAAAGAAGCCGAAGTGGTAACATCGAATACGCACAGATTGTCAAAGGCCCTGGTAATCCGCCACCGGGTTTTTCCGTGAACATCGTTGATGTTGGGATCTTCGAATTCGCCGGTTTCAAGTTCGGGTGTCAAAGCCACCATCGCTTTGTTGTCGGGCATCAGCAGGGCCGGTGCTTCCGGTTCAAAATTGCCTTCATAATAATTCGGTTTGGTTCCCAGATTGTATTCGTTGATATTGCTGACCTGGTCTTGGTCCGGGTCGGCGGCCGCATCATCTTCGAGGGGATTCAGGCCATTGGCAATTTCCCAGCTATCCGGCATACCGTCGTTGTCGTCGTCGGTATCCGCATTGTTGCCCTCGCCGTCGCCGTCCGTGTCGACCGACTCCGCCGGGTCATAGGGAAAATCATCCTGATCGTCGGGCACCCCGTCACCGTCGCTGTCCACCCCGGCCACCCGGGTAACCGTGACAACGCAGTCGTCGGTAGCCTGCAGACCTTGGGTGTCTTTGACGGTCAATCTAAAGGTTAATGTGTCTGCATCCGTCACCGCAGTCGGCGCCGTGAAGGTTGTTTCAGGCCCTTGCGGATTAGAAAGGACTACCGCTGTACCACCGATTTGTATCCAGGAGTAGCCGGCAATATTGTCATCCGGATCCGATGAATTTAATCCGCTGAGGGTGACGAGATCACCTTCCGCAGCCGTCTGATTATCGCCCGCATGGCCCACCGGTGCCGAGTTCTCAGTCAAAATGGTGACTGTATCCGGCGGGCTGTCATCCGTACCGTCGTTGACAATCAGCTGCACCGTGTAGCTGCCGGCGACATCCACCTCAAAGGTGGGTTTCACGACGCTGACGCCCGACAGCGCGGCCTGGCTGCCGCCGGGTTTGGCGACAAAGGACCACTTAAAAGTCAGGCTATCGCCGTCCGCATCCCTGGAACCGCTGCCGTCAAGCTGCACCGTGTCGTTGACCGCGGCCGCCTGATCGACTCCGGCATCGCTCACCGGCGCGGAGTTTTCCGTGGATACCGTCACCGTATCCGGCGCACTGTTCACCGTTCCATCGTTGACGATCAGCTGCACCGTGTAAGTACCGGCAACATCTACATCAAAAGCTGGTTTCACAGCCTGGGCGTCGGACAGCGCGGCCTGGCTGCCGCCGGGTTTGGCGACAAAGGACCACGCAAAGGTCAAACTGCTGCCATCCACGTCGCGCGAGCCGCTGCCGTCCAGCAGCACCGTGTCGTTGACCCGGATCGCCTGATCGGCTCCTGCATCGCTCACCGGCGCCGAGTTGTCCGTGGATACCGTCACCGTATCCGGCGCACTGTTCACCGTTCCGTCATTGACGATCAGCTGTATGGTATAGCTGCCGGCCACATCGACCTCAAAGGTCGGTTTGACAGCCTGGGCGTCGGATAGCGCGGCCTGGCTGGTTTGCGGTTTGGAGACCAAAGACCACGCAAAGGTCAGGCTGTCGCCGTCCACGTCGCTGGAGCCGCTGCCGTCCAGCTGCACCGTGTCATTGACCATGACCGATTGATCGGCTCCGGCAGCGCCTACCGGCGCGGAGTTGTCCGTGGCAATCGTCACGGTATCCGCCGGGCTGTTCACTGTTCCGTCATTGACGATCAGCTGCACGGTGTAAGTACCGGCGACATCAACTTCGAAGACCGGCTTTACGGCCTGGGAGTCGGACAGCGCGGCCTGGCTGGTTTGCGGTTTGGCGACAATGGACCAGGCAAAGGTCAGCGCATCGCCGTCCGCATCTATGGAACCGCCGCCGTCCAGCTGCACCGTGTCATTGACCCGCACCGTTTGATCGGCTCCGGCGTCGCTCAACGGCGCGGAGTTTTCGGTGGAAATCGTGACCGTATCCGGCGCACTGTTCACCGTTCCATCATTGACGATCAACCGGAGGGTGTAGCTGCCGACCCCATCGACCTCAAAGGTCGGTTTGGCGGCGCCGTCGTCGGACAGCGCAGCCTGGCTGGCCGCCGGTTTGGCGACCCAGGACCACGCATAGGTCAGGCTGTTGCCGTCCACGTCGCTGGAACCGCTGCCGTCCAGCTGCACCGTGTCATTGACCAGGACCGCCTGATCGGCTCCGGCGGCACTCACCGGCGCGGAGTTTTCGGTGGAGATCGTAACCGTATCCGGCGCGCTGTTCACCGTTCCGTCATTGACGATCAGCTGCACGGTGTAGCTGCCGGCAACATCGACATCAAAGGTGGGTTTAACGGCATGGGTATCGGACAACGCCGCGTGGCTGGCTCCCGGTTTGGCGACCAGAGACCACGCAAAGGTCAAACTGTTGCCGTCCACGTCACTGGAACCGCTGCCGTCCAGCGGCACCATGTCATTGACCCGGACCGTTTGATCGGCTCCGGCGTTGCTGACCGGCGCTGAGTTTTCGGTGGAAATCGTGACCGTATCCGGCGCGCTGTTCACCGTTCCATCATTGACGATCAGCTGCAGCCGATAGGTGCCGGCGACATCGACATCAAAGGTGGGTTTAACGACTTTGGTATTGGATAGAGCCGCGCTGCTGCCGCCCGGTTTGGCAACGAAGCTCCAATTATAGGTCAAGCTGTTGCCATCCGCGTCGCTGGAGCCGCTGCCGTCCAACTGCACGGTGGTGTTTACGAAAACAGATTGGTCGGTGCCGGCCTGGCTCACCGGCAGCTGGTTGTCTCCGGCAAACTGGACACGAATGGAGTGATTCTGGGTGACATTGTAAAAGGTGTAGGTGTCCGCCGCCCCCAGCGGATTGTTGTCCACCAGCACATTGGACACATGATAGTTCGGATCGGGCTGGATCGAAAATGTCTGATCGGATCCCCGGGGGACCGTCAGACTGCCCGCGGGAACAATTCGGCCGTTGGAATCGGCGGAGGCCGTGATCGTATGGACTTGCTCGGCGATGTTGATATTCAGGCAAGCGGACCAGTCCGAGACAGCGGAATGCGCGTCCAGGGCCTGGGCCTTCACACAGAAAGTACCTGTTGAAGACCATGAATGGGTCCGGGAAGATGCGCCCCAGCTGGAAGTACTGCCATCACCCCAGGCAAATCGGTATTGCAGCGCATCACCATCGGGATCGGAACCGGCGGTGCTGAAACCGTAAGCCGTATTTGGATACCCGCTGGTCGCACCGGATGGTTCCTGGGGAATATCGGGGCTGCGATTCGGCAGGCTGATAGTGTGCACCAGTTCGGCGGAATAGCCGCTTTCATTTTGCGAACTATCGTACGCCTTGGCCGCAAAGTAATAGGTCACTCCCTCGTCAAGATTTTCGATCGTGTAGCTGGTGGTGTCGCCGACGTCTTCACTGGTCGAATAATTACGGCTGGCGGTTCCATAGTAAATTTTGTAGCCGGCCAGATCGGCTTCGGTGTTGGCGTCCCAGGCGATGGTGATATCCGCAGCCGAGGCGTTGAATGCCGCGGCCAGGATAAGTAACGGCAGTAAAATATAAATGCGATGGTTATTTTCCCCTGCGAATCGCAAGCAATTCATATCAGCACCTCTGTTAAATCTTTTTGCTGCGCAAAACCGACTCAGCCGAAGTGCTGACGGCGCCCGGCAGCCCTGCTGCCTTTCCTGTTTTACAGGATTACGGCCAGTGGCTTTGCGTCCCATCCTTTCAGATGGTTTGCCCTTTGCGAGCTACGAAATACTTTTTTTTCAGATAGTTTTCAGTCGTGAACATTCAGAGCAAGGGCTGTGCCACACACAACGGGACAAGGCGCGCTAAGTTGCTCCGGCCGGATGGGGCCGATCCGGCTCCGACTTAAAAAAGGATCGATTTTTCATGGGGTTAGCAAAATTCGATTTTTGAAACATCACCAGCGATAATTTATGAAAAATTTTTCCCCAGCTCGCAAACCAAATTTCTTTCCGGACAAATGGGTATAAATTTTTAGTCACGGCTCGTATGATTCTGCATACACGCATCTGTCCCGGTTATTTTTATCCGGTTCGCATAGATGCCGGAGATAACCACCCTTTCGTGGCAGCCACGGCATTCCTTAATCTGTCTGAGGCGAGGCCTTTATTGATGTCGCAAAACTTCTCAAAACGCAGAATACGGTGCCGTGGAATACGCCTAAGATCACCGCAAAATATGCATTGCCATCGGATGTACTTAGGAAGAAAAAAACTTTGAAACCCAGATATGACTGGTGTATATGAAAATTTGCCGGCAGCTTTAGGTGGGCCTGCCTATTTGCCGGGGGGGAGACCCGGTAATCAGGGTTGATCCCCAATTGAGCGATTTTCGTAATAATGGTTAAAGTGAAAAGGGAACTGAAAATTGCGCGATCAATTAATCAACGCAATGCAAGATGCCATCGATGAGCTCAGACAATGGCCGCGCAAAAAAGTCCAGGTATTCCACCACAATGATTCCGACGGACTCAGTTCGGGCGCCATCCTGACCCGCACATTTGAGCGGGCCGGTTTCGGAGTGCGGCGCTATTGTCTCGAAAAGCCGTATCCGGCCCTGCTGCGAAAAGTGTATGAACAGGAGGGCGGCATCCTCGTCTTTGCCGATTTTGCCGGCCGCATCGCCCCGATGCTGTCGGATTTCAACCAGGGGCGCAATCTGACCCTGATCCTCGATCACCATGTGGCGGCGGCATCCACGGATCCCCGGGTCCACAACCTGGATCCCGACCTTTACGGTCTCAAGGGCGATCGCGACATCGCCGGCGCAACCACCTGCTATCTGTTTGCCCTCACCTGGGACCCGGCGAACAAGGATCTGGCGGCCATCGCCGCCATCGGTGCCGTGGGCGACGAATTTTTTGTGGACGGCTGCCTGGTGAGTGAAAATCGAGCGGTTGCGCTTGAAGCCGTCAAACAGGGCAAGATGGAAATCCGGCCGCAGACGGTAGGCGAGCGCTATTATCTCAGCACGGCCAATGGCCCGGTGCCCTGCGATGAAATCGGCGCCTACCTGGACACCCTCGGAGCGGCCGGCTATTACCGCAACGGTCCCGACATGGGGGTAGCGGTTTGTCTGGGAGGGATTTCCCCGGAATCGAACCGGATGCTCGCTGAACTGAAAGCGATTCAGACCCAGGCGTTTGAAGGTGAAATTTTGCGGCTCCAATCCGGCGCCTTAAACAAGACGGCGCACATCCAATGGTTTCATGTCGCCAATCGGTTTGCGCCCATGGGGGTTAAAATGATCGGAGTTTTCTGTGATGCCGTCAAGAATGCAGCCTATGTCGACCCGCAGCGCTACGTGGCCGGTTTTCAGATCATTCCGGACCAGATTCCGGGTTTCGGTCCGGTCGGAATGAACGACGTTAAAATCTCCATGCGGGTTTCGGCCAAGATGGAAGGTGACATCCGAGCCGGAAAAAAAATGGGGCTGGATGTGCTTCTGCCGGAAGCGACCGGCAAACTCGGCGGCTTTTCAGACGCCTGCCACACCCTGACAGCCGCGACGACCGTGGCGATCGGCAAGGAAGTGCAGTTAATCGAGGAGATGGAGAAAATACTGGAATTCGGAAAGAAGTAAAGCTCATAGATCAAAGGTGAAAGGTTGGAGCTCATAGCTGAAGGCTCAAAGCTCAAAGGTGAAAGGTCAAAGGCGAAAAGATAAAGGTCTGACAGCATGCAGGCAGTCGACTTTGTATGGGTGCGATAGCTCAAGGGTGAAAGCTGAAAGCTCAGAGGTCAAAGCTTACAGCTAAACTTTGCGAAGCATAGATGATTTTATCCGTCTAATTTCTCCGCCCTGGAAAATAGCACCATCAGGGTGGATGTCCTTTTAAAACTGAACAAAGTAGTTAGATCGAAGGTCCGGCGGATAAATTAGTTAATGCTGCGCATTATGTTTTAAGCTGACCGGTTTGACAGCATGCAGGCAGTTGACTTTATTCGGGTTCGATAGCTCAAGCAAAAAAAAATTTGAAAAAAATATATAGCTGAATTTTTGGGCTCCAATCTCCACTTCAGGTTAATTTCGATAGCTTGGTTCAAAATTTCAGGTCTTATTTGCGTGAAAAATTCAGGTATGGGAGGATAAAATCATGGGCAGCGGAAGCGCATACGGCAAAACGATCCTGATCGGGGATCAGTTTGTTTTAAACGAGGTGCCGGCGATAGTGTCCTCCATCCCCTTTGAGACCGTCTGTATCGTGGAGCGGCTGGCAAAAGGGAAAGGCTGGGTGCTGGAAGACAACCGCATCGAGGTGCCGGGCTACAAAAAGAAAAAAGAGCACCAGCAGGTGGATTCCATCAACCACATGCTGGCCGTCATGCAAATCGACGTCCAAAAAAATCCCATCAATATCACCTATAGCGGGTCCCTGCTGGCCGGCTCCGGGGTAGGCGCCAGCGCCGCCCACTGCGTCTCCCTGGCCCGGGCCTTGAACGAGGAATTCAACCTGGGGCTTTCCATTGACGAGATCAACCACTTCGGCTGGGAGGGCGAGTTCGCCTACCACGGCACACCCAGCGGTGTGGACAACACCGCTTCGACCTACGGGGGATTGATTCTGTACCACATTAAAAACGGCGCCAAGACCTGGCAGCGGATCAACCTGAAGCAGCCGGTCGAAGTCGTCTTGGGCAACAGCGGGGTGACGGCCGACACCTCGAAACTGGATGCCCATGTCGAAGCCCAGCAGCGAAAGGATCCGAATCTGTTTCAAAAGCGCCTCCAAACCATCCGCGACCAGGCCTTTGAAATGAAAACCGCCCTCGAGGATTATGACCTGGAAAAGGTGGGCGCGCT
This sequence comes from uncultured Desulfosarcina sp., assembly GCA_964435765.1. Lineage (GTDB taxonomy): Bacteria > Desulfobacterota > Desulfobacteria > Desulfobacterales > JAFDCJ01 > JAFDCJ01. Next base: position 4,086 of record CAYTBC010000046.1, on the reverse strand, counting down.
CATGACGGCCAATCATAAGATTCTGATCGACATGGACCTGTCCCATGCGAGCCTGGTCTATCTGTGCAACAAGGCTCTGAAATTGGGCGCACTGGGAGCCAAGGTCACCGGCGGCGGCCGCGGCGGCTATATGAACGCCCTGACGCCCGGCCAAGGCTTGCAGGAAAAAGTCGCCGCGGCCATGGAGGCCGAGGGCTATAAAGTCATTCGTGCCATGGTAGGAGGGGTGTAGAGTGTATGGCTTCGGCCAGCTTGGACGTTATCGACAACCCGGAGAAAACCCAACAAACTAACTCTATCGGAATATTATTCTGAATTCTATTCTCCGGCAGTGGCCAGCAAAAATTCGAGCATGGCCCGGCACGCCGGGGAGGCGATCCGCAGTTTATTCCGGATCATGAAAAAGTTGCGCGACATTGAAAGTCCCTTGATCCTCAAAGCCTTGAGCAGCCCGGCTTTAACCTCCGTCTCTATGGCTCTGGCCGAGAGGATGGACAGGCCGAGGCCTGATTTGATGCCTTCCTTAACCGCCGTTGATGAGCCGAATCTGGCGGAGACTTGCAGGGCGTTGATGCCGTCCGCGCCGGATTCACGCAGATAGGCTTCCAGGATTTTTAAGGTTCCCGAGCCTTCTTCCCGCAGGATGAATGGCGTTTTCCGCAGCTCTTGCAGGGAGACGGCCTTGCGCCGGGCCCACGGGTGCCGAATCGGAACAGCCAGCACCAGTTCGTCGCGCCAGAGTTGTTGGCACAAGAGGTTTGGGTGGAGACTTTTTGATCCGATAACGCCGATCTCAAGTTTGCCCGCCAGGACGCGATTTTCAATTTCAGTGCTGTCTGCGATCGTCAGTTTCACCGCTAGGTGCGGATACTTTTGGTTGAATCTGCCGATGAGATCCGGCAGTATATACTCGCCGGGAATGGTGCTGCCGCCCATGGAAATTTCCCCCTGTTCCAGTCCCAGGAAACACTCTATCTCCAACTGGGCTGTGTCTTTCATTTCAAGAAGAAGGGTGGCATGTTTATGCAGCAGTTCACCGGCAGCGGTGGGAATCACTTTTCTTCCCAGGCGATCCAGCAGCCGGGTCCCAATTTTTCTTTCAAGCGAGGCGATCCTTTCACTCACCGAAGCCTGAACCAGAAAAACCGCTTCGGCCGCTTTAGAAAAGCTTTCCAATTCGACAACCTTGCAAAAAGCTTCAAGTTCGCGAAAACTGAAATCAATGGTTGGCATTTTTAAATCCTCACCTTAGAACGCCGTCCCGACGCTGAAGTGAAATACAAAAAAATCCTCGTCGCGCTGTGAGTTGGTGTCGGGGTTGAAGGCAAAATCAAACCGGGCCGGTCCGACCGGCAGAAGATACTGCAGGCCGAACCCGATGCCGGTACGAAAGTCCTTGAAAAAATCAGCGAGCGTATCGGAGATCACCTCGGAGCGGCTGTCATAAGACTGCTTGCCCTGCTCTTCCCGCGAACGATTGGGGGCGATATTGCCTAAGTCAATAAAAACCGTACCGATGAGATTGCCGATCAGCCGCTGCCGCAGTTCCAGATTGAACACATTGTACCCATATCCACCCACCGGATCTCCGGAGGGGTCCTGGGGACCCAACTCCGATTCTTTGAAACTGCGTACCGTGTTTTCACCGCCGTTGAAAAATCTCTCCGACAGCGGCAGGGTGATTTCGCCCGTTCCCGGGAGGATAAGGCCGGTTGTATAACGCACCCCCAGGACCGTATCGGGTGCCAGATGAAAGAAACTTCGGACCCCTGCTGTCATGCGTGTCAGATTGATACTGCCGCCCAGTGCCTTGTGGGCCTCTTCCGCCGCGGCGAAAATACGCTGGCCGCTGGTTGGGAAAAAAATATCGTTGCGGGTATCATAGGTAAGCTGCCCCTTGATGCTGGCAAAATTGTAGCTGCCCTCGGATTGCGCTTCAAATTTATCGACACCGGTGATGTCGGTGGTCCGGATCAAGTATTGGGCGGTTGACAACACATCTTGGGCCAAATTCTTGCTCAGGGCAAATGTCATACCGATGTCTTGGCGTGTAAACGAGGGCTCTTCACGATGGTTGTAAAATGCCGTCAGATCGGCCTTGATGTCGGTGTTAAAAAAGAACGGGTCCGACAAGCCTCCGGTCAGGGACCGGGCCTTAATGGACCCCGTCGCCTGGGTTTTAAAAATGCGCCCGGTTCCAAAAAGATTTTTTTCCTGAAATCCAACCCGCAGCCGCAATTTTTCATAAGACCCCCAGCCCGGTTCAAAAAACACCTCCCTGGCGTGGGTCTCTGCGACGGTTACCACCAGCAGACGTTTGCCGGGCTCCCCGGTCTTTTCAAGCGCAAAGTCGACTTTTGAAAAAATCCCGGTGCGGTAAAGATCCCTAAAACTTTCCTTCTGCAACGCCAGGTCATAGCGATCGCCGGGTTTTAGCCGGATGCGATTCCGAATGAAACCGGGGCGGGTTCGCTGATTGCCCCGTATTTCGATGGCGGCAATGGTTATCTGCGGTCCGCTGTTGATGGACACGTCGAGCACGACCTGGCCGGGCACCTCGCCGGATTCACGCTTGACGTCAACCCCAGCGTCGGGATAGCCGTGATTGCCGTATATTTCCTGAATGCGGGTTTGGAGGAGCAGTTTTTTGCGATTGAAATACGGTTGGTTGATCAGCTCCGGCCGCACTTGATCGAGTTCGCCTTTGACATCGGCCGGAACATCACCGCGGATTTCGATCCGGTGAACCGTGTACTGAACCCCTTCGGCAATCGTGACGGTTATATCCACCCGGCTGCGATCTGCTGTGAACTGCAATCCCGGCCCTTCAACCACGGCATCCAGATAGCCCTGGGTGATATAGCGTTGACGGATCTCGTCGACCGCCGCGTCGACCTCGGAACGGCTGAATACGAGATCACCCTTGTATAGAAGACCGCTGTAGAGAAGACCGCTGCGATCCTTTTCAAAATACGCCTTTAAAATTTCATCGTCGAAGGCCCGGTTGCCGGCCAGGACAATATCGCGCACGAGCACCCGGGGACCTTCTGAAATCAGAAACGTAACCGTCGTCAACCCCTGCTTTTGTCCGATTTCGTAATCGACCGCCGCGAAGGCATAGCCTTGTTTGCGATAGGCTATTTGCATTTGAAAGGCCGCATCGTCAATATCCGCCGTCCGGTGTCCCTCCTTATCAAAGGCCTCGAGTTCGCGGGCCGCATCCCGGCGCAACGCTGATTCACTGACGGCCGCATTGCCCTGGAAAACAATTTTATACGTTGTTGAGTTTTGGGTTTTCACTTCGGATTCGGCCGCGGCGGGTGCAAGGTTCCCGATAATCGACAGGGTTGCCAGGATCAGACCCAGGAGGCGACCCCGCAAAAATAGGGATTCCCGCGCATCTTTAGCGAAACCGGATAACAAGTTTGATTCCTCCGTTGTAGAAATCGAAAACATCGCGCTCCCCGGTAAGATAAAGGCTGTCGCCGTCCACCAGGACATCGTCGGCGATCCGAAACTGGGAATCGATCGTGTCCTCCCCCTGCCGGGTGACGGCCCGGCCCACCTGGACATCGAACCGGTCTAATATGGATTCGCTGGATTCATCGGACTCGCTGCCGAACAATCTGGTAATCAGATCCCGCCCCAGAAAAACGGCGACATTCAACCCCTGACGGCTTGAATTGGAGCGGACAGATCCGGTCTTCGGCGGTTGTCCCGTCAGCAGAAGCATCAGCAGTTCCTCGTTGGGCAGCGGCGGTACCGAAGACAGGGTGATGATCGGCTCATCGTAGGGACCGTCGATCACCGCGGTAATGTCGTAGCCCAGCATGGTCGCGGTTCCGATCAAATCGAGCCGGGGGCGGTCCGGGTCGGCCTGTTCGAAACGCACCAAACCGGTTTCCAGCTGCATGCGGCCCGCCGGCAGGTAAAGCTGGGTGGATTCAACGTAGACCTTGCCGACCAACAGGGGGATCTCACCGGTGCCTGTCAGCACCAGATCCGGACGAACCGAACCCCGGATCAGGTTGTTGCGGATGTAAAACGGCTCTTTGGCGGTGAGCCGGACGTTAAAGACCATGTCCC
>CAYTBC010000045.1:0-26882 GCA_964435765.1 uncultured Desulfosarcina sp. | reverse complement strand
GCTTTCCCTCTTCGCTGAGTTTTCCATTGCCGGCAGCAATCACTTTGCCTTCAATCGGTTTTTCCTTGGCCGTATCCGGGATGATGATCCCGCCTTTTGTCTTTTCCTCTTCTTTAACTCGTTGAACTAATATTCGATCCTGTAATGGCCTGAGTTTCATGGTTCAAATTCTCCTTTTCTAAACAACTGTTTTAACCGTTTGATATGCAGAAAGGATTGAATGTTAGCAAAAAGCAATGAACGGTTTCATCGCTAACCAAATAGGCGCTAACTTCAACTCCCTTCCAAAGCGATCGCAAATTCGATTGATGGAATTAAGCCTTGTAAAATTGTAGTCTTCAAGAATGAATCAACAAGTGAAAGGGCGCAATATGATTGGCTGTTGCGAGGCCAGCTCCGGTTGAATTGAAACCGGCGTTAAGTGAAAAGTAGAAAAGAGAAATTTTGCGAAAATCTATTTATCTCAAAAAATATGTATGTAAACCTATTTTGTCAAGCTGCTTTGGAATGAAAAGCTCTAGGAAATCAGTAGCAGAAACTGCCGGCAGAGAGCTTGGCGGCTTCATTTCCAAACGTTATCATTGAAATTTACGATGCGCTTTGCGCTATGCTCCTTGCCCGCAGCTGGCCGCAGGCCGCCGATATGTCCTGCCCCTTGCTGCGGCGAATAATGACCGTGTAATTTTTGGCGAACAGGACCTCGTAAAACGCTTGTATGACTGCCTCCGGCGGACGCTGAAAATCACAGCCCTCATGAGGATTAAAGGGTATGAGATTGATCTTGGACCGGATCGGCTGCAGCAGCTTGCCCAGACGGCGGGCGTCATCGACGGAATCGTTGACCCCCTTGATGAGAATATACTCGAAGGTAATTCGGCGGCCGGGCGGCAGCGGAAACTGCCGGCAGGCTTCCAGCAGGGCCTCCAGGGGGTAGGTGCGGTTAATGGGCATCAGCCGGCTGCGGGTTTCGTTGTCGGTTGCGTTCAGCGATATGGCCAGATTCACTTTGGTATCCCGGCCCAGGGCGGCCAGTTTGGGCGCCAGACCGGCCGTTGATACCGTAATGCGGCGGGATGCAAAACGAAGCCCGGCATCGTTGTCCGTGATGGTGTCCAGAGCACTGACCACGTTGCTGTAATTGGCCAGGGGTTCGCCCATTCCCATGAACACAATGTTGCGCAGGCGCTCGGGATCATCGAGTTCTCGTTTGATGTCGCGCACCTGGGCGATGATTTCCGCGCGGGTCAGATTGCGCTCGAAGCCGCCGGCGGCGGTCAGGCAAAACAGGCAGCCCTGGGCGCAGCCCACCTGGCTCGAGACGCACAGGGTGAAGTGATCGCGCTCCGGAATGAGGACCGTTTCAATCTGTCGCCCGTCGTTTAGTTTAAAAAGGTATTTGCGGGACCCGTCGCGGGAAGTTTCAATCTTTTCGGCTCGCAGCCGCCCGACCACAAAGTTCTGGGACAGCAGCTCCCGGATATCTTTGGCAAGATCGGTCATCAGATCAAAGCTGTCGACCTGGCGCAAATAAACCCATTTTCGGATCTGGTCGGCCCGATAGGCCGCAATACCCCGCTCGGTCAGCCAGGCGACCAACTGCTCGCGGTTAAATTCAATAATGTTTATATTTTCTTTTCTCGTGGTTTGTGTCATTTATACCCTTGAAAAAATGATATTGTTATCGGTTGCGATGATTAATTTACTTGACATACCATTATTGAAATTATATTTTCAAGAATTTATGGAATCTGACCGGAAAAAGTCATGTTTGAAAGTCTAAGTGATAAGCTCGATTCCGTTTTCCGCAAGCTGAAAGGGCGCGGCAAACTTACGGAAAAAAACATCGAGGAGGGCCTCAAAGAAGTTCGCATGGCTCTGCTGGAAGCCGATGTTCATTATCGCGTCGCCAAACAATTTATTGCCGATGTCAAGGAGCGGGCGCTCGGCCGGGAAGTTTTGGCGAGTTTAACACCCGGTCAGCAGGTTGTAAAAATCGTCAACGAAGAGTTGACGGAACTGATGGGCTCGCAGCACGAAGACTTAAACCTGTCGGGTACGAGTCCGGTCGCCTTGATGCTGGTGGGTCTCCAGGGGTCCGGTAAAACCACCACGGCGGGCAAGCTGGCGGTTTTTCTGCGAAATAAAGGCAGAAAGCCCTTTCTGGTTCCGGCGGATGTGTATCGTCCGGCCGCCATCGACCAGCTCAAGAAGCTGGGGGCCCAACTGGGTGTTCCGGTGTTCAACTCCAGCACCGACATGGATCCCGTGCAGATCTGCCGGGAGGCCAGAACGGCCGCCCACCAGCAAGGCTGTGACACCCTGCTGCTGGACACCGCCGGACGCCTGCATGTCGATGAAGCGTTGATGGAAGAGCTGAACCGCATCAACAAAGAGGTCAAGCCTTCCGACATCCTGCTGGTGGCCGATGCCATGACCGGCCAGGACGCAGTCAATATCGCCAAATCTTTTGACGAAATGTTGAACATCGGCGGTGTGGTCCTCACCAAAATGGATGGGGACGCCCGCGGCGGCGCCGCACTTTCCATTAAGTCGATTACCGGCAAGCCCATCAAGTTTATCGGGGTCGGAGAAAAATTAAACGAACTGGAGCCGTTTCATCCGGACAGATTGGCTTCGAGCATCCTGGGCATGGGGGATGTGCTGACGCTGATCGAAAAAGCCCAGGAGGCCGTTGATGAAAAAAAGGCCGCTGAGCTTGAGAAGAAGCTCAGAAAAAGCCAGTTTACCCTCGAAGATTTTCGGGATCAAATGGTTCAAATTCGCAAAATGGGTTCGCTGGGCGATATCATGAAAATGATCCCCGGAATGGGGAAACTCAAGCAATTGAAAAACCTGGATGTGGATGAAAATGAGTTTGTCAGGATTGAAGCCATCATCAATTCGATGACGCCCGGGGAGCGGCAACAGCACACGATGATCAATGGCAGCCGCCGCAAAAGAATTGCCAAAGGCAGCGGAACCAAGGTCCAGGATGTCAACCGGCTGTTAAAAAATTACACTCAAATGCTTAAAATGCTTAAGAAAATAAACAAAGGCGGTATGCGCGGAATGCCGCAGGGAATGCTGCCGTTTTAAAGGAGAAATGAAACAATGGCTGTAAAAATCAGATTGGCCAGACATGGAGCAAAGAAAAAACCTTTTTACCGAATTGTTGTCACAGACAGCGCAAGTCCCCGGGACGGCAGATACCTGGAGAATGTCGGGACCTACGACCCTTTGATCGAACCGGCAAAGGTGACCTTGAATTCGGAGCGAATTCATTACTGGATGAAACAAGGCGCCAAGCCGAGCGACACGGTCAAAAACCTCTTGAAAAAAGAAGGCTTTTTTGCCGCAGCGGCCTGAGATCAACGCGGTCCCTCGATCCTTTTCAATCGGAAAACTCATCGGTAGACAGGGCCGCACAGCAGGGGCCGGGCGGACCCTTTTCCGCGGCGCCTCCGCCAAAGAAATGAAACGCACCGAACTCGAAACTATCGAATAGACCCGTGAAAAAACAAGGCCATGTGCTCATTGGAAAAATCATTGGCGTTCATGGCACAAAGGGCACAAACAAAATCCGCTCTTATGCGGAATCTGTATCGGTATTTGCACCCGGCCGGGCTGTTCTCGTTCGCTCGGCCGATGGCCGGGAAACCAGCTTCGAAATAAACTGGGTGAATCCCCATGGGCGCAACCCGCTTTTGGCGTTCAAAGGGGTTACCGTTCGCAATCAAGCCGAAGCCTTGATCGGCGGCGAGCTTTTCATCCCGAAAGCGGAACTGCCGGAGCTGGATGAAGGCACTTATTATTGGCTCGACCTGATCGGAATTGCGGTCTATACAAAAGATAATGAATATCTGGGCCGGATTGAATCCATTATCGAAACCGGCAGCAACGATGTTTACGTGGTAAAAGGCGACAAAACCGAGGTGCTGATACCGGCGCTCGAATCGGTCGTGCGGAACATCGACCTTGAAAGCAAATGCATGCGGGTAGACTTGCCGGAAGGCTTGGCCTAGTTGAGATGAATTTTGCCGTACTGACGATTTTCCCGGAAATGTTCGATCCCTTCTGGGGACATGGCATTATCCGCAAGGCGATCGAGAACAAGAAGATTTTTACGGCGGCCGTCAACATTCGCGATTATGCCGCTGATCGGCATCAAACAACCGACGACCGGCCTTTCGGCGGCGGCAGCGGCATGGTCATGAAACCCGAACCGCTGGCGGCCGCTATTCGGGACGCCGCCCAAAGGATACCGGAGGCGCGGACGGTTTTACTGACGCCCCAGGGTCGGGTGTTCAATCAGAATGTGGCCCGCGAATTGGCCGGATTTAAGGGATTGATTCTGGTCTGCGGCCGTTACGAAGGCGTCGACGAACGGATCTGCCACAATTTGATCGACGATGAAGTTTCCATCGGGGATTTTGTTCTAAGCGGGGGTGAACTGGCTGCCATGATCGTCATTGAAGCCGTCACCCGCTTGATTCCCGGAGCATTGGGCGGTGAGGACGCGGCCGAAAAAGACTCGTTTGCAGACGGCCTGCTGGAGCATGCGCATTATACGCGGCCCCGAATATTTGAGGACCGGGAGGTTCCGGAGGTTTTACTTTCGGGCCATCATCAGGAAATTGAAAACTGGCGGCTGGAATCGTCTTTGATGCGAACCCTGCTTAAGAGACCTGATTTGCTGGAAAAAAAGGAACTCACGCGGCAGGAAATCGACATTTTAAAAAAATGGCGCCGCGAGCTGGATCAACTCTTAAAATTTCGCGATAGCGAGTAGGGAGAACACAGAAGAAAAACTGAAAATATAAATTTTTCTGTGCACCGCATCCGCTCCGAGGTAAATGAATAAAAAAAATTTATGCCCAAACTTTACGTGGCCTTGACGCATTACCCGGTGGTCAGCAAGCGGGGCGATATTATCACATCCGCCGTGACTAACTTGGATTTGCACGATATATCGCGGGCGGTGAAAACTTACGGGGCGAAATCGTTTTACGTGGTTACCCCGCTCGTGGATCAAAAAACACTGGTACAAAAAATTATTTCGCATTGGACCGAAGGGTCCGGCGCCGTCGCCAACCCGGCCCGGCGCAGCGCGCTTGAAATGATTAAAATTAAAAACAGCATCGAGGATGTTGCCGAAGACATCGAAAGCATTGAAAAGGTTTACCCGAAAACCGTCGTAACCAGCGCCCGCAGGCATCCGTGCGCAATCGACTACTACGAGTTTCGCGATCTGCTGATGACTGAAATCCCGCATCTGCTGGTTTTCGGCACGGCCTGGGGCCTGCCCGATTCATTTGTCAGCCAAGCCGACTACGTGCTGGAACCGGTGACGGGCGCCGGTGACTACAATCATCTGTCGGTGCGCTCCGCCGCGGCAGTCATCCTCGACAGGTTGCTGGGGCAAAGATTTTAATCTAATCCGGATGAACCGGAACCGAAAATGTCTCACGCAAAGACGCCAAGACGCCAAGATTTAATTAATGCTTTACCTTTGCGCGCTTTGCGGCTTTGCGGCTTTGCGAGAAAATTTTTTATCAAAAATGCAAAAACTTTACATTTAAGATTCTAACATCGATTTCGAAAAACAAAAATTTTAAGAACAATTTGATTCTTCTGGAGGAAACATGGGAAAAATAGAACAGCTGGAAAAAGAAAATATTCGCCTGGACCTGCCCAAATTCAAGCCCGGCGACACCGTTAAAGTCCACGTGAAGATAAAAGAAGGTGAGAAGGAAAGAATCCAGGCCTTTCAGGGCGTTGTCATCAGCAAGCGCCACGGCAGCACCAACGCAACGTTTACCGTTCGCAAAGTGTCCTATGGCATCGGCGTCGAACGCGTCTTCCCAATGCACTCACCCGTTATCGATAAAATCGAAGTCCTCACCCAGGGCCGCGTGCGCCGTGCCAAAATTTACTACCTGCGCAAGCTCAGAGGCAAAGCCGCCCGAATCAGGGAAAAACGGTTTAATTAATCCGCCCTGAAAAATGGCACAGCCAGAGTCGAAGATTGCTATTAAAACTGCAGAAATTTTTTGAATCTGAGCGTTGGCGGATTAATTACTGTATGCTGCGCATCATATATTCTATCTTTTTATTTCCGAACAGTCACTTTTGCTCGGAAGGCGGAAGGAAGATACCAGAATGCCGCTGCGGCCGGATAAACTCTGATGACAGGTTGCGGGTCATTGCGAAGTATGCGTATTGGTACACGGTTAGGGGAATGCGGGGGCAGATAGTCGATTCTGCAGGCCATATTTTTTAACATCTTTCCAACTTCCGCATTCCAAATTCCGAATTCCAAATATGGACCTTTGGTATTTCGAAAAAGAAGCCGCCCGCAGAGGTAGCCGGGAAATTGCCGGCATCGATGAGGCCGGCCGAGGCCCCCTGGCCGGGCCGGTGGTGTCCGCCGCTGTTATTCTGCCGAGTACCTTTCAGGATCCCGAGGTGACGGATTCAAAAAAATTGTCTCCCCGGAAACGGGAGCAGTTGTATGATCGCATCTATACCTACGCGGTCACGATCGGGCTGGGTATCGTGGATTCGGTCGAAATTGATCGAATCAACATTTTGCAGGCTTCACTGCTGGCCATGCGCATGGCGGTTCAAAACCTTAACCCCTGTCCGGATTTTCTATTGATCGACGGCACCTTTCGCATTGATTCCGATCTTCCCCAAAAAGCGATTCCCAAAGGCGACGCTTTAAGCATCTCCATTGCTGCGGCTTCGATCGTTGCCAAGGTCACCCGGGACCGTTTGATGCAGGGATACCACCCTTACTATCCACAGTTTGATTTCCCGCAACACAAAGGTTATCCGACCCGCGCCCATAAAGAAGCCATTCGGCACTTCGGCTGCAGCCCCATCCACCGCAAGAGTTTTAAAGGCGTTAAAGAATACATTCATTATGCAGAATAAACAGCAAAAATTCGGCGAACAGGGCGAGTCCCTTGCCGCCTGGTACCTGAAGAAAAACGGCTATAAAATTATCGAACAGAATTACCGCAACCCGTTGGGGGAGATCGACATCATCGCCCAAGAGAAGAAAACAATCGTTTTCGTGGAGGTAAAATCCAGAAGATCGGTCCGCTACGGCAGCCCGAAATGGGCGGTTACCCCCAAAAAGCAGCGAAAAATTTCAATGGTTGCCCTTTACTACCTTAAAACCACCCGCCAAACGGATGCCCGGGCCCGGTTTGATGTGGTCGCCATCACCTCAAACCGTGATGAGCCTCAAATTGAAATTGTGAAAAATGCCTTCGAACTTGCCTACAAGTAAACGGTATCATCTTGAAAAGTAAGAATCCAAAAGAAAACATGCCCGGCGCCGAACCGGGCATTCTGTATGTCGTCGCCACCCCGATCGGCCATCGCGATGATATCACCCTGAGAGCTTTGAATGTATTGCGCGATGTGGATCTGATTGCGGCCGAAGATACCCGCAAGACGCGCACTTTGTTGACACTGCATACCATTAAAAATAACCTGATTTCCTACCATGAGCACAATGAAGCCCTGCGGACCCCGCAGCTGGTCGCCAAGCTCAAAGAAGGGGCCTCGATTGCACTGGTCAGCAACGCAGGCACCCCCACCGTATCGGATCCGGGCTACCGCCTGATCGAAGCCGCCGTCGAACACGCTCTGCGCGTCATACCCATCCCGGGAGGATGTGCGGCCACAGCCGCTTTGAGTGTTGCCGGTCTGCCAACCGATTCATTTGTTTTCATAGGGTTTTTACCCAAAAAAAAGGCCCGGCGCCTGCAACAGCTGACTGAACTTGCAAGTGAACCCCGAACCCTTATATTTTATGAATCGCCCAAAAGAATCCTGGCGCTTTTAAATGAAATCATGGAGGTCATGGACGATCGCAGGGGGGTTCTGGCCCGGGAAATGACCAAACTGCATGAGGAATTCATCCGGGGGCGGTTATCCGACCTCACCGCCCGCCTGGATGACCGCCCGGAGGTCAAAGGCGAATGCACCCTGCTGGTAGCCGGTTATGACGGCAGTGCAGCTGAGTCCTGGCAATCTGTCCGGCAGCAGATTAAAGACGCGCTGGCAGCCGGGCAGGATTCCATCGCGACCCTCGCCAAAAACATCGCGTCCGGATCCGGAATTGCCAAAAACAGGATATATGCCGAAGCTTTAAAAATTTCAAAGGAGCAAGATCGTGGATAATCTCGATGCCATTTTTTCCCCCCAGTCCCTGGCCGTCATCGGCGCTTCCCAAACCCCGGGGAAAGTGGGACACGATATATTCGTCAACATCCTCAAAGGAGGCTACCGGGGCACGTTGTACCCGGTCAATCCCAAGGCGCGCTCGGTTTCAAGCGTCAGGGCCTACCCGACCATTGCCGACATTCCCGACCCTGTGGATCTGGCCATGATTATTCTGCCGCCCCATCCGGCGCTGACGGCCATCAAAGAGGCCATCGACAAAGGCATCAAGGGCGTGGTGATCGTGTCGGCCGGCTTTCGCGAAGTGGGCGGCGAAGGGCTGGAAATCGAAAATACCATCGTCGGGCTGTGTCGGGAAGCCGGTGTTCGAGTCGTCGGCCCCAACTGCCTGGGGGTGATCAATCCGCTGCCGAATGTCAGGTTGAACGCCAGTTTTTCGGCCCGCATGCCCAAAGCCGGCAATATTTCTTTTATTTCCCAGAGCGGGGCTCTGTGCACGGCCGTCCTGGATTTTGCCGCCGACCGGGATTTCGGCTTCTCCAAATTCATTTCGATCGGCAACAAGGCGGATATTGATGAGCTGGATCTGTTGCGCTATTTTCATAAAGACAGTGACACCGAAGTCATCATGATCTACCTGGAAGAACTGCGCCGGGGGCCGGAGTTCATTGAAGCCGTCAAGGAGATTACCTCCGGCGATGTCCGGCCGACCCCGGTACTGGTTATCAAATCCGGACGCACAAGCGCCGGGGCACGGGCGGCTGCATCCCACACCGGCGCACTGGCCGGCACCGAAGGTGTATACGATGCCATCTTTCAGCAGTCGGGCATCATCCGCGTCGATTCCATTGACGAGCTTTTCGATTTCGCAACTTCATTCGCCTATAAAAATGAGAGTGCGCTGGGTAAATTCCGGCGCAAGGTGCCCGAGGGCAATCGGGTCGCCATTGTCACCAATGCCGGCGGACCGGGAATCGTGGCTACCGATATGACCGTTTCCTCCGGACTGCAGTTGGCCAAATTTCAGGAGGAAACCATTGAAGCCCTGGGCAGTCACCTGCCCAAGACAGCCAACCTGCAGAATCCGGTGGATGTCATCGGAGATGCCCCCATGGACCGCTATGAAAATGCCCTGACCGCGGTTATCCGGGATGAAGGTGTGGACGGTGCGCTGGTAATTCTAACCCCCCAGTCCATGACCGATGTTCTCGGAACCGCCGAAGCCATCGTTCGCATTGCCAGGCGGTCCTCCAAACCGATATTGTGCTGCTTTATGGGAATCATCGATGTGTCGTCCGGCGTAAAATACTTGCAGACCCACGGAGTCCCGGTTTTTAAATTCCCGGAAAACGCAGCCAAAGCATTTGGGGCGCTTTATCAGTATTCCCGGTGGTTAAACCGGCAGCATCTGGCCCCGTTCGACCTGCAATACGACCGGCAGCAAGCCGCACGCATTGTTCAAGGCTGGCTGGACGCCGGCAAGACGCATATCGGCGAATTGGAAGGAATCGAGCTGCTGAAGTGCTACGGCTTTAACGTCCTGGCCAACGCCCTGGCGACCAACGAAAAGGAGGCCGCCGCCATTGCCAATGAGACCGGATTTCCGGTGGCGCTTAAAATTGTGTCGGCTCAAATTCTGCATAAATCCGATGCCGGTGGCGTGGTTCTGGGGCTGGATAATCCGGAAGAGGTCAAAAAGGCATTCAATGATATTATTAAACGCGCCGGACAATACGACCCGAAGGCTGAGATCGAAGGGGTGCTGATCCAGAAAATGGCGCCGGCCGGCAGCGAAGTCATCTTAGGTCTCAATCGCTACCCGGTTTTTGGTCCGCTGTTGATGGTCGGCATCGGCGGAATTTATGTCGAGGTGTTCCAGGACGTGGTGTTCCGGCTGGCGCCCATCGGCCGCAATGAAGCCCGCCGCATGGTTCGCCAGATCAAAGGCTACCGTCTTTTCCAGGGGTTCCGGGGCCGGCCGCCGGCCGATGTCGAAGCCATCGAAAAGCACCTGGTCAGCTTGTCGAACCTGGCGGCCGACCATCCCCAGATCATGGAGTTGGACATCAATCCATTGCTCGTCCATGCCCGGGGTGAAGGCGCAACGGCGGCCGACTGTAGAATCATTTTGAAAAAGACGGATAAGGAATTGCAGAGTACCGAGGAGGCTAAAGGTTAAAGGCTAAAGGTGAAAGGTCAAAGGATAAAGGATAAAGGCTTAGGGTTTCATTCAACCCGCATTGCTTAAATTTTCCGAATTCCGCATTTCCGCTTTCGAATTTAATAACCCTTGCACCTAAAATGCAGCCGACTTATATAAAACTTCGCATAGGCGGAAAAGCGAACCGCAGAATAACGAATGTCAAAGGGTAGAATCGCTTCGCTCTATCTTGTTAATATTTAAAAGATAGAATGCCTTCCTTCGAAATTCGATATTCGCTTTTTTAGAGTTTCCTCTTCGATCAAACGGGCCGCCCTCCTTAGCCTGGAAGGCGAAGGGGGGACACCTTTATCCTTTAACCTTTTACTTTATCCTGGTCAAAGACCGCAGGGGTATGCATGTGATCAACAATCCGCATTCGGGAATCCACCACCATATCCTCTTTCCGGTTCTTTTGCCGGTGCCGGCTGAGGTCGCAGATTTTCAGCCCAGAGAGCGGGTTGTCTTTCTCAGCCGCCAAGCCCGGACGGCGCTGCAGATGTCGGCTGAAAAAACCGGCGTTCGTCTCGACGCGGTCGAGAAGGATGACAACGGGGTTCCCCGGCCTTTTGAAGGCAATTTCTGGTCAATCTCCCACAAAACGCGGTATGTTTGCGGAGTGGTGGCGCCCACCCCGATCGGCATTGACGTTGAAAGAATCCGCCGGTTTTCAGACGGCCTTTTTCAAAAAACGGCCACCGACCGGGAATGGGATCTGGCCGACATGGAAAAAGATGCGGTGATGACTTTTTTCCGCTTCTGGACCGCCAAAGAAGCCGTGCTCAAGGCAACCGGCATCGGCATCCGGGACCTTTTGAAATGCCGGGTTCACCAAATCATTGATGAACGCCATCTGGGAATTCACTACGAAGGACAGGATTGGCTGATCGAACATTTTCTATTTGACCGTCATCTGGCTTCCATCGTTCAGAATCAATACCGCATTGATTGGTCCGTTGAGCAGGTTGGATGATTCTTTCACCCGCTGCGTTCGAGCAGACAGAGTACCGGTGTCGGGTTTGGGATAAACTTTTTAGGCCGGCGGCGCTGACACCTGAACACTGAAACCTGAATCCTTCGGCACCCCATCACCCCAATCAGGCATCCGCGCTTATTTCCAGAATTACTTTCCCGATATTATGATTCTGCCGGACCCAGGCGTGCGCCGCCTGGGCCTCGGCGATCGGAAAAATCCTGTCAATCACCGGTTTCAATTCACCCGCTTGCAGCAGGGGCCAAAAGCGTTCCTGAAATTTTTGGGTGATGGCAATTTTTTCGGCCAAGGGCCGCGCCCGCAGGCGGGTGCCTAAAATTCGCAGACTTTTGCCAAGGACGGCCCCCAGGTTCAATTCAGCGCCACTGCCGCCCAGCAGGCCGATAATCACCAGGCGTCCGTTCACCTTCAAAAGCTTCAGATTTTGATTCAAATAGGCCGCGCCGATCGGATCCAGGATGAGATCAACCCCTTGGCCGCCGGTGGCAGCCATCGCCGCTTCGAAAAAGTCCTGCGTTTTGTAGTTAACGGCCAGCGCGGCTCCCAATTCACGGCATTTATCCAATTTGGCCGGTGTACCGGCGGTCACGTGCACCGCAGCACCGGCTTCACGGGCCATTTGAATACCGGCTGTGCCGACCCCGCTGCCACCGGCGTGGATCATGACCGTCTCACCCTGTTTGAGGTTACCCTCCAGAAAGAGATTGCTGAAGGCGGTCAGCCAGACTTCCGGAATGGCGGCCCCTTCGGCAAACGACCAGGTATCAGGCAGCCGGATCAGCATTTGCGGGTGAACCGCAACCTGCCGGGCATAACCGCCTCCCGCCAGCAGCCCCAGTACCCGATCGCCAATCTGCCAGCCTTCGGCTGCATCACCGACCGCAGCGACCACCCCGGCCATTTCCAAACCCAGAATTTCGGACTCGCCGGCGGGCGGTGGATACAGTCCCATCGCCTGAAGCAGATCGGCCCGGTTGACGGCGGTCGCGCGGATGTCAACCAGCACTTCGCCCGAGCCATGGCTGATGCCCGGGACTTCTTGCCAGATCAGCGCGGGCTCATTTTCTGTTTTTGCGGCCACAATTGCTTTCATTATTTTTCTCCTGTTCAATTCACCTGAAAATCCTCAGTGACTTTTCAAACCAAAGGTTCAAATAACTTAAGACCCATGGCAATCGAGTGCAAGTTAAAAGACGTCAGAGGACAGCGGTGTGAATAAACCAGCTGTTTTCTTTGACTTTTCTGATGTTAAGTTATAATATGGGTTTGTAGGCAATCGCAATTCAGACGGAGGGAAAAAATGGAAGTCCTCGGTATCGATATCGGGTTTGGTTTCACAAAAGCAACCAATGGAAAAGATACGCTCATTTTCAAATCTATCTTTGGCGATGCAACCGACATCCAATTCTGGGCCGATTTCGGCGAAGGTACGCCAACAGATCACATCCACGTGACCATTGACGGAAAATCCTACTTCATCGGCGATCTGGCCGAACAGCAATCGAGCGTTTTGAACTTCACCCTGGATCAGGAAAGATTGCTCGCCGATTATGTCAAAGTATTGTCCCTGACGGTCGCAGGAATGTTTCTGAAAAATGACGCATCCATCAACGTTCCCATCAACCTGGTTTCGGGCCTTCCGATCGGTTATTTTAAGGAAAACCATGCGCGGTTCAATGAACTGCTGGCCGGGCATCACACCGTTACCTATCATTCACACGACGGCCAGCAGAAAAACAAGGAAATTTATATCAACAAGGTCCGCATGCTGCCGCAGCCGATGGGCAGCATCTTGAACCTGCTGATGGATGACAAAGGCAAAATAGCAAACAAGGCACTCGCCAAACAAAAGATCGGGGTAGTCGACATCGGTTTCCGCACGACGGATTTCGCCATTTTGGACCGTTTGCGATACATCAACCGCGGAAGCAAAACCATTGACACGGGAATCTCCAAAGGCTTTGCCGTCATCGCAAATAAGCTGCGGGAAAAGAGCAGTGTCAATGTCGAACTCTACCGCCTGTATCGCGCGGCCGAAACCGGTTCAATCACCATGCGGGGCCACGGATTCTCCTTTCCCAAAATCAGGGATCAGGTCTATTCTCAATTGGCAATCTCGATCGCCAACGAAATTGATCGACTGTGGGCGGAAGACTGGGATATCGATGCGATTTTCTTATCCGGCGGCGGCAGCCGGGAGTTGGCCGTCTATCTCGAGCCCCTGATCACCGGCAACGTGATCCCGGTTGATCCCGGCCAGGATTCGCGGCTCAACAATGTCAAAGGCTACATGAAGTATGGCCGGTACATCTGGGGTGATGCCGGCCATGGGACAATGATAGAAGAAGATGAATCCGAAGCGCCCCCGGACCCTCCCGATAAAGAGGCCGTTGAATCGATCAGGGAAGATGAGCTGTCGGAGGTGTGAAGGGCCGGGTTGCGGGGCACGAGTTGAGGCACTTTCAGTGCCAGCTGATAGTTCATAGCCGATAGCTGATAGTCCAAAAGAATAGATCTTTTTTTACATGAGGTGCGCGGTGCGGGGGATGGGCATAGCGCATAGGGCAGAGCATTTGGGGCAGGGCGTAAAAGAGCTGAGAAAAAAGGCAAAAGGAAGAAGGCGCACGGCACAAATCTCCCAGCATCATAGCCATCCAGGCTCCCAGCGTTCAAGCCTCAAAGCGCCCAGCTTCTTACCTTCTGAACCCTCTGACCTTCTCACCTTCCGTCTTCGGTCATCCGTCCTCTGACCCCTCTTCTGTCTTCTGCTTTCAGCTTTGAGCATTCACCTTTGAACTTTGAGCTTTGAGCTTTCACCTTTGAGCCTCCGTCTCCCCTTCCGCCAGCGTTATTTTACGGCCCTGCCGGCCAATCTTGATCCCGAGATTTTGCAGGGTTTCGGTCAATGGACGTCCGAACAGGAAATCCAACATTTCAGGATCCATTCGGCCGTCGGCAACAACCAGCTTGCGAATTTCCGTATCGTAGCCGATGATTTCACCCAGTTCTCGCCGGGTCTGGACTCTGCTGCCGGCCTTCAATTCCCGGATTAAATTTTGGATCTTTTCATAATCGCAGACTTTCTGGTGCTCCCTGATCAAATCCCACAGACCTTCGATTTCTGAGACGAGGTCTTGGCGGGTCAAACGCCGGTCGTTATAAATTTTTTCCAACTCCCGGGTATCCCAGCATTTAAGCGCCCGGCATTCCAGCGGACGGTCGTCATAGATGGTGCACGCCTTTTCGGTTTCTTCAAAAAAAACACAGGTCCAGGTATCAGGCTTGCCTTTGATCTTGATGATGTCCGATTCCACCGGCACCAGACACCCCCTGACGTTATCATAAGCAAACTCCCCTTTGCGGATCGTAAAGAGCTGTTTGGCCGGAATCGCCCCTTTTTCAATCAGCAGGCGATCAGCCTGATGAAAAGCGGGTCCGCCCTTTTCACAGCAGGTGCCGCATCGGACACAATCCTTCACCGGTGTCCCGGGCTTGGGGTGCACGGCGTTTTTGACAGGTTGCGATTTTTTCTTTTCAGTGTCCATATCAATGGTTGAGCCCGGCATATTTCCGGGTAAGATGATAGAGGCGAAGTATTTTCAGATCAGTGCTCCTGAATCCGGTTTGTGCGGCAATAAAGACGGATGCTGTCCAAAAATAACCCTCCGTATTTTTGACTTTTGACCTGGCCGACCCCATACATGTCCAGCAGGCTGTCATTGGACAACGGAAAATAGGTCGCCATCTCGATCAGGGTTTTATCCGAGAAGATGACATACGGCGGAACCCCGGATTCATCGGCCAGCTGCTTGCGTTGCTTACGCAAAATTTCAAACAGTTTCTGATCGAAGGCCTGATTTTCGGGCAGCTTGGATTTTTCAACGAGCGGGGCAATAATATTTTCTTCCGCCAATTGTCCCCGGACCGTCAACTGGCCCTTGAGCACATCCCAGCCCTTGGGGGTTAATTTCAAACCGCCGAAATCCATGTCCTGGGCAATGAGCCCCTGGTGCAGAAACTGCCGGAACATTTGCTGCCACTGTTTTTTGGAATAATCATCGCCGATGCCGTAAGTGGACAGCTTGTCGTGGCCGAACTGCAGCACCCGCTTGGCCTTTGACCCCCGCAAAACATCGATGATATGAATGCTGCCGAACTTTTCACCGGTCCGTTTGACGCAGGAAAGAAATTTCTGAGCAGCGATGGTTAAATCAACCTTTTCCCTGGCTTCCGCCAGACAGTTGTCGCACATGTTGCAAGGATCGGCCTGATAGTCTTCCCCGAAATAATTAAGCAGGGGGATTCGCCGGCAGACCTCGGCTTCAGCATATCGCAGCAGCGCGCTGAGATGGATATTGGCCGCCCGCTTTTCATCCGGCGCTTTCTGATCGATAAAGTATTTTATCTTCTGCACATCGGCATAGCTGAACAACAGCAGGCACTGGGATCTCAAGCCGTCCCGGCCGGCCCGCCCGATTTCCTGATAGTAGCTTTCAATATTTTTCGGCAGATCAAAATGCAGCACAAAACGCACATTGGGTTTGTCGATTCCCATACCGAATGCAATGGTGGCAACGATGATCGGCACATCATCCCGGATAAAGGCTTGCTGGTTGCGGCTGCGTTCGATATCCGACAGGCCGGCATGGTAGGGCCTGGCTGAAAATCCATTTGCGGCCAGGATAGCATTGAGATCTTCCACCTGTTTGCGCGAGTGGCAGTAAATGATCCCGGACTGTCCGGCAAATTTGTCGACAAATTGCAGGGTCTGTGCCACGGGATTGTCTTTGGCAACAATTCCGACAAATAGGTTTTCGCGATTAAAGCTGGCCACGAATTCCCGGCCGGTGGTCATCTGCAGACTGGCTCTAATATCCCGGCGAACCCGGGGAGTAGCCGTCGCTGTCAGCGCGATGCAGCCGGCGTTGGAAAAATTCGCGCGGGCCTGGATCAATTGGCGGTATTCCGGTCGAAAATCATGTCCCCATTGAGAAATACAGTGGGCTTCATCAATGGCCAGGCAATCAACCTTGACGGAAGACAGCATCTCCAGCATGCCGGGCTTCAGCAGCGTTTCAGGGGCCAAATAGAGAAGCTTGGCCCTTTTGCTTTTTATCCGCCTGACATTGCGCTGATATTCGGCGGCTGCCAGAGAGCTGTTTAACACTGCAACGTCTACGCCGGACTGCGTCAACTGTGACACCTGGTCTTGCATTAAGGATATCAGCGGTGAGACAACAATGGTCAGTCCGTTAAAAATAAGAGCCGGTATTTGATAGCAAAGAGACTTGCCGCCCCCCGTGGGCATCACGACCAATGCATCCTTTTTGGCCAGAACATTTCGAATGATCTCGGCCTGAAGCGGCCTGAATTCATCGTAGCCAAAAACGCTCTTAAGGATAGTTCGGGCTTGCTCGCTCATTGTAGCCACTTTCCTCATTAGAAGTAAAAGTTACTCCGGCATAAAAACAACTTAGCGCTTATGGGGGGAGCCCCACACCCGCCGAAAGTACCTTTTTTATACAAAACAAATCCCCGTGTCCAACATTTCTTTCAAGTCGAATAAAGCGCTGTTTCCTTATTTTTAGAATTGTTTTATAATGTCAGATAATTATATTTTCAGGGGTGAGCGGTTTAAAATCAAACTCCGGCACTCAAACCGGATCAAACCCTGGAGAACCAAGAGCCATGTACATTCGAATCGAACAGATAAAAAGTGAGGGTCTTCAAATTCGATTTGAAGAAAGTTCAGAAACATTTCCGGTTCTGGCCGAGATGGCCGTCTCGGGTGAATGTGAATTTCCGGCTCCGATAGAGGCCGCATTGAGAGCGATGCGAATCGGTGATATGATTGAGGTCGAAGGCCAGGTCAGCACCCGTGTCCGCCTGGCCTGCGGACGCTGCCTGAAAACATTTGAACTGCCTTTGGGTTCTCACTTTGCCCTGACCTATACGCATCCGACCGAAGAGCTGCAAGCGGGGGCCGACCACGAAGAAATCGAGCTTCGTGCCGAGGATACGGGGCTTGTTTACTTCGAAGGCGAAACGATCGATCTGAAGGATGGAATTCAGGAACAAATCGTCATGGCATTTCCCCTCCGAGCCCTATGCAGGGAGGATTGCAAAGGGCTGTGCGCCCAATGCGGTCATGATCTGAACGATGGTGATTGCGGCTGCCGTCATCAGCCATCGAACGGCAAATTTGCCGCCCTCAAAGACCTCAAATTGAAGTAAAACAGCCAATGGAAACAGAAACCAGCCAGGCCCCCTCTCTGTTGAGACGGCAGGGAAAATTTTGGCTCAGAGTACTGATCGGTTTTAAGCGCAACCAGGGATTGCTGCTGGCCGGGGCGGTGGCTTATTACACCCTGTTGTCGATCATCCCCATGCTGGCGCTGATCCTGGTCGGACTATCGCATTTTATCAGCGAAGACCAAATTTACGGCACGATACTGACCAATTTAAAACTGGTCATCCCGGGACATGCGGAATTGGTTGCCGGACAGGTGTGGGGATTTTTGGCCCGCCGCCAACTGGTGGGGGCTTTCGGAATCCTCTTTATGCTGTTTTTCAGCTCAATGGCCTTTACCGTGCTTGAAAACGCCATGGCCGTCATATTTTCACACCGCGCCCGCCGGCACCGCCGGCACTTTCTGATATCGGCCATCATCCCCTACGCCTATATATTTTTGTTGGGGGTCAGCTTGCTGCTGGTGACCATTGTTACCGGTGCTCTCGTCGCACTGGCGGATAAACATATCATTATGTTCGGCCTCGATCTGAGCATGGAGTACACTTCCCGGATTGCCCTGTATTTTTGCGGCCTGTTCGGTATGGTCGTCATGTTGACCTCCCTGTATCTGGTCATGCCGGTCGGCCGCATATCCATACGCTACGCCCTGGCCGGCGGCATTACCGCAACAATTCTTTGGGAAATTATCCGCCACATTCTGGTCTGGTATTATTCGACCATATCTCTGGTCAACGTGATTTACGGTTCCCTTGCAACCGCCGTGGTCGCGCTGCTGAGCATTGAAATCGCCGTTATTATTCTGCTGCTGGGAGCCCAGGTCATCGCCGAATTTGAGCGCAGCACCATCGAAATTCCGCCGGCCGATCAATCCAGTTTTGATATTTAAAAATTTTATCTGTCAACCTATACCCATTTTCTATCAGATCGTCCTTGCCCATCGATCCTTGTGTCTTACATTTAGTGCAAATTCCCTCATTAACTGAACACAAGGCTTCATCATGCGCTGGAAAAAGATATTCATCGCCGCAGTTGGGGTGTTTGCCGTCCTGCTCGTGGCGATTTATGCGTTTCTCTCCCTCTATGATTTTAATAAATTCAAACCCATGATTGCCAGAGCAGTCAAGGACGCCACCGGCCGCGAGCTGACCATCAGCGGCAATATCGAATTTGAGCTGGGCTTGCGGCCGACCCTGGTGGCCGAAGACGCACGCTTTCAAAACGCCTCATGGAGTTCAAGACCCGATCTGGCGCACGTCAAACGCCTGGAAGTTCAAATCGCTGTCTTACCCTTGATCACCGGGAAATTTGATTTTGCCCATCTGGTCCTCGTTGAACCCAACGTCATTGTAGAATTCGACCGCACGGGAACATCCAATTTTGCATTTGATACCGCTGCTAAACCGGCCAAGGAATCGAAAATACTCCCTCCGCCCCTGATATTCAGCGACCTTTTGATCGAAAAAGGCCTTTTCACCTATAAAGACGCCCGATCGAATTTTGAATTTTCTGTCAGAATCGACCGCCTGGAGGCGAAGATTCCCGGATTTGATAAATCCATGCAGTTGGATTTTGCAGGCGCCTATGATGACTTGCCCTTTACGCTCAAGGGCACTGTCGGTCCGATTTGGGCCTGGGTCGAACCCGGATACGCCTTGCCGGCGAATATCACCGTCGCGGCAGGCGGCGCAACCGCAGACGTCCAAGGCAAGCTTCGCGATCCAACACAATTAAAAGGTTTGGCGTTCACCATTGCCGCCGAGGGCGCTTCAACTGCCGCCGTCGCCAAACTGGCCGGTCTGACGGATATACCGGAATTAGGCGCCTTTAAGCTGGCGGCCGACATTGGCGACCCGCAAGGCAGCCTGGCAGTGGAAAAGCTTGATCTACAAATCGGCTCCGAAGCGTTGGTTGCCGTATCCATCAGCGGTGACATCAAAAATGTGCCGGCCTTGCAGGGAATCAAACTGGATTTCACTGCCCAGGGCCGGGATTCGGCCAATCTGACCCAATACGGCCTCCCGCCACTGCCCTGGAAAGGTCCGTTCAAAGTTGCGGCCGACATATCGGATCCGGAAACAAACGTCTTTGCGGCCGGCAACCTGAGCATCGCCCTGGGCAACAACGAGATCAGCGGTCCGGTAACGTTAAACCTGGCCGAAAAAGTGCCCTATTTGGCGGCTGAATTGGCATCGCAAAAATCAGAATTGGGCCCGGGCAGTTTGGATCTTAAACTGATCGATCCGTTTGGCAAAGCGGCAATTACAAAGCTCGATCTCAAGCTCGGCACCCCGCAGCTGGCCCAAATTCGTTTAAATGGTACGGTTGATGACCTGCTCGAACTTCAGGGCGTCGATATCAAATTTCAGGCAAGCGGCAAAGATCTGGCCAACTTGCGGCAACTGACCGGACAGCCGCTGCCGGTGCGGGGCGCCTTTAGCGCCGCCGGCAAGGTCCTGATTCCGGTTTCCAAGCATCTCGAGATCCCGGATCTGAAAATTGCCGCGGGGAAAAATGCCATCACAGGATCTTTGGACCTTGATTTGAGGAGGGAAAAGCCCGAATTGACGGCGATATTGTCAGCGCCGCAATTGGACCTGCCGAGTGTCCTGCTGCCGGAGCTGACCAAGCAAGGGTGGGCCCAAGGGCTGGGACAGATCCGGCCCGTCAAACTGGCCGTCAAATTGGCGGGTATTGATCAGAAGATATCCGTCAAAGAAGTGGATTTGCAGGCCGGAACCCCGGATTCGGTGGAGGTGCGGTTGAACGGTTCGGTTGAAAGTCTCGTATCCCTGCGCGGCATCAATCTTAATTTTTCTGTGCAGGGTAAAGAGCTTGCCAAACTCAAAGAAATCCTCGCCCAGCCTTACTTGTTCGCGCCGGTGCCGGGTCAAGGGGCGTATGCGCTTTCCGGCAACATCAGCGACCCAACGGCCAACAATTTTACGGTCGGCAATTTTAAATTTATACTGGCGGATAATGAACTGAACGGCCGGCTGAATTTTAACCTGGTGGCCCAACCCCCGCATTACGAGGTGGAACTGTCCACCCCCAAATTTAATATGAAACCGTTTCCGATACCCAAGGAGGCAGCCTATGCAAACCTTAACCAAATAGACAATCTGGGGCCGTTAAAAATCCATTCCAAAGTGCTCGTCGAAGGTGGTCATCTGTCCATGCCCCTGCTGGATCTGCAGGCCGGCAGCAAACAGCTGGCCGCACTCCAGGTCAGGGGATCGATCCAGGATCTCACGAAGCAACGCGGCATCGATCTTAAATTTGACATCCAGGGCAATGAGATTAACAGCCTCGACAAAATCACGGGCCGATCCATGCCCCTTCAGGGAGCCTATGCCCTATCCGGCAAACTGACCGATCCAGCTCAAAAACAATACAAAATCAGCGATTTGGCGTTCAAGTTGGGAACCAACGACATCAAAGGCTGGCTGGACTTAAATCTGAGCGGCAAACAGCTCCAATTGGCGACCGAACTGGCAGCCCAAAAATTTACCTTGCAGCCGGTCACCCTGCCGGCATTGGAGAGGCTCGCCCGTATCAAGGATCTGGGGCCGTTGAAATTGGCGCTCAATCTGAGCGATGCCGGCAACAAATTGGCGCTCGACAATCTGGATTTAGCCGTTGGCAGCGAAGAAATCATCCTGCTTGGGCTCAAGGGGAAGATCAGCGACCTGTCGGCGTTCCGGGGAATGAATTTGACATTCAGCATCAAGGGCAAGGATATCTCAAAAGTGACGGAAGCAGCGGGACCGGAAATGGTTTCAAAAGGCGCCTTTCAGGTTTCCGGCCAGTTTTCCGACCCGGCACCGCAAGTCTACAAACTTCCTGCATTCGAAGCCGTTTGGGGGGACAGTCAAAGCAGCGGCTGGCTGGAGTTGGACGTATCCGGGCAGCGTCCAAAGCTAAAGGCCGAACTGGCCTCCGACAAGCTGGACCTGCGCCCGTTTTTAGGGCGGCCGAAAAGCAGCGGCGCGGCTGAAACCCAAACCGCAAAAGCGGTCGCCTCCCAAGAAGAAAAGCCGGAAGCAAAGACAGCACCCTCAAAAGCCGGAGCCCAAAAAGCCAAGGTTTTTCCATCAGATCCGCTGCCGCTGGCGGGGCTTCAGAAATTCGACGCCGAACTAAAATTCCAAGGCCAACAGGTTCTTTTGCAGACCCTGGCGCTCAATGACATCGTCGTTGATGGCCTGCTCCGGGACGGCAACCTTGAAATCAAGCCCTTAAAATTCACAATTGGCGGCGGCAAGGCCGACGGTTGGATCAATCTGCAATCCCGTAAAAAGCCCGCCGAGCTGACGACGGCCCTGACGATCGATCAGTTTGCCATCGGACCGATGCTTGATCAGCTGGGTTATTCGCGCAGCATCGAGGGCAAGCTGGATGCAGCCATAGACTTAGACGGCACCGGCAACTCCATCGCCGCTTTGATGGCGGGGCTCAACGGCAACATTCGGATCGCTTTAAAAGACGGCAAGGCCGAAAGCAAGTATCTTGATCTGCTGGCAAAGTATCTTGGCAGCGGTATCCTGCAAATGATCAACCCCTTTCAACAAAAAAGAGAGTACGCCCCGATCAACTGTTTTGTCGACACCGTCGCAATTGATAATGGCGAGGCGGATATCAAGCTGCTGCTGGATACGGACCAAACGAGTATTTTCGGAGCCGGAACCATCAACCTGAAAACTGAAGCCCTGGACCTGGGAATCAAACCGACACCGAAAAAAGGCGAACTGCCGGCGAACATCAGCTTCAACCTGAACCAATTTTCCCAACCGTTTCGACTGGGCGGCACCCTGGCCAACCCCCAGCTATCCATCGACCCCGAGCAGACGGCATTATTGCTGGGCAAAATAGCCGGCGCCCTGGCGCTGGGTCCGATCGGCATTGCCGCTTTTTTTGCGGATATATCGCTGGGCAAAAAAAATGCGTGCGATGTGGCGCTGGAAAAGGCGATGAAAAAAATCCGGGCCGCAAAGACAGATAATCCGGAAAATAAGCCTTCCAAGTCGGATGCTGCTGAAGAAAAGAAAATAGAAAAAAAATCGGGAGGTTTTTTCAAACGCCTGTTTGGAAAATAAGTTCGGTGATTCATAGGTTCAAAGGTTCAGTCCCACAATCCGAGCCAGTGTTTCCGATTTTCTGATAGGGACAGGGAGTGAACGGAGCGGATAGTAAAAATAAAGGCCGGCCTAATTGGGTTTTGCACCCCCGAACCCTTAACGCCGAACCGGCCGTATCTTTTTCCATTTTGCAGGTAAAACGACTGGGACCAATTCACCATAAGATCGTTATTCGATTTGTTGGTAAACTCAAAACGGAATCGATTGAAGTAATTGAAGCCTTCCGCCCACAGGGGCTCCAGTTTGACCTCGAACGCGGGAGTGCCCGACCGTTTGCATGGCAGGATTGCTGCTGTAAATCTGCTGCTTGGCACATCCGGCCACGATCAGAGAAATCAGTGTCACACCCCAAAGAATACTTCTAAACATACCTACAACTCCTTGAAATACCCGCCCATTGATTGAGTCAGCCGTCAGCCTTTTAGTAAAAAATCCGGCAGTCTCTATGGTGAAGCATATTCGCCGCCGTGCAGTGTGAATAAATTTAAATTCTAACCTAAGTCAAGCCGCCCCTGAAGTCAACAAATTACTATTGATTCATCTCGTTGGGCGAACTATACTGATGCGGCGGCGGGAATAATTCAGCCGTTCCGATCACCTGAGTATAGGCCGTCAAGCCCACAATTTCGACCCATTCAGAAAAACCATAAAAGGAAGCAATTGCATGCAAAACAGACATCGCCCACCAAATATAATTTTTATTTTAATGCTGATCTTGTCCGCCGGCATGCTGACGCCGGCAGCCGGTTCAGCAGACGACCTTCGGCTTTCAGCCGGCCAGACTGTTTATGTTCCGATTTACTCCCACATTTACAGCGGCATCAAGGGAAGCCCCTTCGACCTGGCGGCAACCTTGAGCATTCGCAATACGGACCCCAAGTATTCGATGACAATCGTTTCGGTCAAATACTATGATACTGAGGGCAAACTGGTTAAGGAATACCTGGATGCACCCCTTCAGCTGAATGTGCTGGCTTCGATCCGCTACATCATTACTGAGGGCGAAAAAATCGGCGGGTCGGGGGCCAATTTTATAGTCCGGTGGAAATCAGATCAAGCGATGAATCCACCCATAATGGAAGGCGTTATGATCGGCACCCACAGTGGACAGGGAATTTCATTTGTCTCGCGGGGACAGGTGATCAAGGAGGATCATTAGGCGCTTAATCAGGTAAAATTTTAGCATTTTGTAATAAAAAAATTTTCCCGCAAAGGTAAAATGCACGACACATTAATTAAGATGTGATCATAAAAAGGAGATCATGCTATGCCGCCGCCTATTTCGATTGTATGCCCCTTCTGTGGGGTTGGCTGTAATCTTGAGCTGGTGCTGGATGAAAGCGGCCGGCCGGCGAAGAGCAGCGCGGCCGGACGCAATCCCGCATTGAACGGCAAATACGCCTGTATCAAAGGCTTTGCGGTCTGGGAGCTTTTAAATCATCCGGAGCGCCTGACGCAGCCCTATATCCGCCGAGCGGACAAACTGGAGCTGGTTTCATGGGAACATGCCATCGCTGCCGCCTCGCGGGCTTTGATGGCAACCATCCAAAAATACGGCCCGGAAAGCGTCGGGATGCTGTGCAGCGGAAAGATCCTCAATGAAGAAGCCTACCTGTCGCAAAAGTTCCAGCGTGCCGTCATCGGCAACAACCATATCGACAATTGCGCCCGGTTGTGCCACGGCCCCTCGGAGGCCGCTTTGAGACAGCAATTGGGCTATGGTGCCGTCAGTACATTTCTGGAAGACTATGATGCCACCGAAACGGTATTCGTGGTCGGCGCCCACACCACCTTCACCCATCCGGTGATTTGGATGAGCGTCAAGCGGCGTGCCAAAAAAGGCGGCCTGAACCTGATTCTGGCCGACCCCCGCGAAACGGATCTCGTCAAAAACGCAGCCGTCCATCTGAAGGTCAAACCCGGCACGGATATTTTCTGGCTCAAGGCCCTGGTAAAAATTATCATCGATAAGGGCTGGCATAATCAAGCATTCTGCGAAAAGCAGACCATCGGTTTCAATGCCCTGCGCAGGTCGGTCGAAAATTTTGATATTGCGGCAGCCTGCAAACGCGCCGGCGTCAAACGTAGGGAACTGGAAAAAGCCGCCGAGCTGATTCACAATAAGAGGACGATATTCATCTGGGGCATGGGACTCACCCAGCATGCGCACGGAACGGATAACGTCACGGCGCTGGTAAACCTGGCACTGCTGACCGGCAACATCGGCAGACCCGGCTGCGGACTGTCGCCCTTGCGGGGCCAGAACAACGTGCAGGGTGTCGGGGATATGGGCGCGCTGCCCAATTTGCTGGCCGGGCATATGGAGGTTGACGATGAGACCGCCCGTATTCATGTGGGCGCCATATGGGACGCTGAAGTTCCCACCCAAAGGGGCCTGGCGGCACCCGAAATGATCCATGATATCGCTTCCCGCAAAATCAGAGCGCTTTACGTGATCGGCGAAAACCCGGCCGTATCCGAGCCTCAATCCAATTTTGTCGCCTGGATGCTGCAGAAACTTGACCTGTTAATTGTGCAGGACATTTTCCCCATTGAAACCTCCAAATACGCCCATATTGTCCTGCCGGCGGCCATGGTGGGAGAAAAAGACGGCACCTTCACCAATGCCGCCCGGCGGGTTCAGTACACGGCCGCCGGCTTGAAACCTCCGGGTGAGGCCAGACCGGACTGGCAGATACTTCAGCAGATGGCCAATGCCATGGGGGCGAATTGGCAATACACTTCAACCGCGGACATTTGGGAGGAGATTCGCAGCGCAGCACCGGTTTTCAACGGCATCAGCCACAATCGGCTCAAAAATTCCAATGGAATTTTTTGGCCCTGTTATGACGAATTCCATCCGGGAACCCCTCGCCTATATGAAGACGGGTTTGGATTCCGGGACCGGCGGGCGCGTTTTATGCCCGTCAATTTGCCCGAGACGCTCATGGAACCCACGGAAGCGTATCCTTATATCCTGATCACCGGACGGCTCCTGGAGCATTTCAACACCGGCGAAATGTCGCGACGGTCCACCAAACTTTCCAGACTTAAACCGTCGTCGTATCTGGATATGAACCCCCAGGACGCCGCAGATTCCGGCCTTGCAGAAAATGATACCGTGCGCATGACCAGCCCTCACGGAACGGTGCTTTTGCCCTTGAAACTGGAAGCCAGCATGCAGCGCGGGTACCTGTTTGCACCCATCCATTACAGTGAACCCAACTTTAATGCGCTGATGAGTGCGGTACCCATTGATATCAAAGCCAGGATGCCGGCGCTGAAGGTCGTGCCGGTTAAAGTGGAGTTGTCCAGGCAGTAAATGGCTAAAAGCGCTCTTCAACCCAAAAAATGATTGCAATCTCCAACTTCTTGAATTAATGAATGAACTGAACTGGTGAGGTCTGCCGGTGATCGGTCCGGTTGTGAAGTAAACAGCAAATTAGGTAAAAAGTTTTACTTTGCCGACATTTCGAAACCATCCGAGCGTTGAGGAGTCGTCTATGCCGTCGACATCATTAGTTAAAAGTACTTGTTGGATGCAATCCTGTCGAAATCTGAAAAAGACTTTGACATCGGCCTTGTTGTTGCTCATCGCTTCGATACTGACTCTGAGCGGCTGCACAATGGTGGGACCGGATTATGTCAAGCCCACGGCACCGGAGCCCGAGAAGTGGCTTGAGTCTGCGAACCCGAAGATCGAGAGCCGGGAAGGAAAATTTAGCGACTGGTGGACCGTGTTCAATGATCCGGTACTCAACGATTTGGTCCAAAGCGCCTACCGACAGAACCTGACGCTGCAAATCGCCGGCTTGCGGATCTACGAGGCCCGGGCGCAACTGGGAATTGCCTTCGGTTTTCAATTCCCCCAGACCCAGCAAGGCCTGGGCTCGGGGTCCCTCAACCAGATCAGTAAAAATGCCCCCAATGCCGTAAACGCGGACAGGTACTATTCAAATTATGATATTGGATTGGATGCAGCCTGGGAGTTGGATGTCTGGGGCAAGTTCCGCCGCGCGGTTCAGACGGGAGTGGCCAGCCTGGAGGCCTCCATCGCGAATTACGACGATATTCTGGTGTCGCTGACCGCCGAGGTCGCGCGCA
>CAYTBC010000044.1:6777-27841 GCA_964435765.1 uncultured Desulfosarcina sp. | reverse complement strand
TTTCCCGTGTCGCTTTGTCCATGCCGATTCCGGTGTCGGTGACCGAAATTCTGACGTATTTTCCCGGATTCAGAGCATAGGGCTTACGGGAATCGCCTTTTTGCAGGACGATATTTTCGGTTTCAAGGAAAAGTTTGCCCCCGTCCGGCATGGCCTGCCAGGCATTGACGAATATGTTCAGCAGGACCTGCTCGATTTGGCCGCGATCCACTTCGACCCGCCACAGGCCGGGGTGCAATTTTTTGTGGATCGGGATTTCCCTTTTGGTGCGGCTGAACATCTCCGCGCTTTTCTCCAGCAGATCGTTTAAATCCGTCGGCTTGACTTCGTATTTGCCGCCGCGCGCGAAACCCAGTATCTGCCGGGTGAGTTCCGACCCCTTTTTCACGTATTGCTCCATGTTCATCAGAAAATCGTAATGGGGATGTGAGGCGTCCACATCCATGAGCATCAAAGAGAGATTGCCCTGAAAACCCATTAACAGGTTGTTGAAATCATGAGCAATACCTCCGGCCAAGGTCCCGATGGCTTCCATTTTTTGGACATGCAGCATCTGCGTGGCAAGCTGTTCTCTTTGTTTTTCGGCGATCAACTGATCGGTAACGTCCTGAACGATGCCCCGAAAACCGATGATCTTCCGGTCGGGGTCGCGCCGGAGCGAAGCCGAAAGATATAATATTTTTTTGGTACCGTCTTTGGTAAAGACTTCATAATTTAAAATTCTGGCGGATCGACCGGTCCTATATACCTGACTAAATATTCGAAATATTTTGCGGGCGGTTTTGCGGCTGGTGTAATCGCGATTGTTCTTGGCCATTAATTCATCGGCGCTATAGCCGAGTATTTTGCACATGGCCGCGTTGCAAAACGTCAAGTTGCCCTTAAGGTCCGCCTCGAAATAGCCTTCTTCTATTTCCTCAAGGATATTGCGATATTTTTCCTCGCTTTCCCGAATGGCTTGTTCGGCCTTTTTGCGGTCGCTGATATCTTCTATCAGCCCGAGCCAGTATTTAACGGCGTTGTTGCGGTCCCGGACGGCGGTGGCCCGCACGATGCCCCAAACGGGCTGGCCGTTTTTTTTCAAATAGCGCTTTTCGGCGATATATGAATTGATCCGGCCGTCCGCGACCTTTCGGCTGAACTCTGCCGTTTCCGCGCGGTCCTCCGGATGGGTGATGTTCAAAAAGGTTAATTGGGTGATCTCGTTGTGATCGTAGCCGAGCATGCGGCTGAAACTTTCATTGACCTGCAGAAAATGGCCCTGGGGACTGGCAATGGCAATCCCAATGGGGGCGGACTCGAAGACGGTGCGAAAGCGCCGTTCGTTTTCTTTCAGCTCCGCAAGATCTATCATCTTGCCGTTGTCGGCCGGGAAGAGGTTTCGACTTTGATTTCCAGACTTAGCGCTGCGACCTTCCGGTCCGGGGTCCAGCTCTAAAAATGCCGTTTGAAGCTTTTTATCCGGGCAGCTCTCTTTTCCGATTTCCTTTTGATTTTCACTCATTTTATCCCTTCGATCCGATCGTCTAATTAGTCCGCCCTGAAAAATGGCACATCCAGAGGTGCAGATTATTTTTTAGAACTGAAGCTACTTGTTGGACCTAAGCGCCGACGGCTTAATTACTGTATGCTGCGCATAGATTTTAAATTTTTATTTCCCATCAGCACTAAACCGGCTGGTATGTTCATCTATACCAGGCATTTCAATTTTTTCGGGGCGGAATAATTGGAGTTGAGTTTATACAACTATGGTATATCGGTCAATGAGGAGAAAACTTAACCCTGGTTTTGGCCGAAATTTACCTTAATGTTGCATAAATCTGTATAACTATCAGGGACAACCTGGAGTTGCGCTGTTATTTACCCCCGCTGTCTTTCACCAGATAGCTATCCTTGGGGCGGTCCTGCAAAAAAATCCGGTCAAATCGTCGGACGTCGGCCGAATCGTACCATTCATAACCGGTCTGCATGCATTGGCTGCAGGCATTGCGGGGAAGGTGAACCGCCAGGATATGAGCGCCGCGGTCCGAGGATGAATCAATGCAAAGGGCGCCGGCGCAGTCGGGGCAAATTCGGATCTTTTCGGTCTGCGACTCACGGATGCCGTCGGTATCATAATATATGCTGCGGTTTCGGCGGCTCGGATCCGTCTTTTGCAGGAGTTGATCCTTGATGGCGACCCGCTGCTGCCAGATCGTCAGCACTTTCTCGCAGATTTTTTCAATGGCTTCGGTCACCATCGGCGTCTGGCGAATTCTGTCCGGATCATAGTCGGGTTCTTTAACCCGGCTGAAATCGACCCCGGCCATGGCAAGGATGATGCCCACATTGACATACGGCAGGGCGCCCTCGATGGCATAGCCGCCTTCGAGCACGGCAATATCCGGCTTCAATATTTCCGTCAGGCGGGCATAACCCTGGGCCGAAAAATTCATGTTCGTGATAGGGTCCGTGTAGTGGTTATCCTGCCCGGCGGAGTTGACGATAATATCCGGCTGAAATTCTTCTAGAATCGGCATGACAACCTGGTTGATGGCATACAGGAAACCTTCTTCGGAGGTGTTCGGCGGCAGGGGGATGTTCAGCGTCTTGCCGACTGCATTGATACCCCCCAACTCATGCGGAAACCCCGAGCCGGGATACAGGGTCCGCCCGTCCTGGTGAATTGAAATGAAAAGCGTGTCTGGATCATGCCAGTAAATGTCCTGGGTGCCGTCGCCGTGGTGACAATCCGTATCGACGATGGCCACCCTCTGGACGGAATAGGCCCGGCGCAGGTATTCAATCATGATGGCTTCAATGTTGACATTGCAGAATCCCCTGGCGCCGTGCACGATGCGCATGGCGTGATGCCCCGGCGGCCTGACGAGGGCAAAGCCCCGGTCGATGCGACCGTCGAGAACGGCCATGCCGATGGTTTTGGCGCCGCCGGCGCTGATCAGATGCGATTCGGTCGTCACGCGCCACACATCGGGCACACAAAAATGTACGCGCTGGATATCCTGCAACAGCACCGGATCCGGTTTGAGCTCCGTGATGCCGTCAATGTCGAACAGCCCTTCCTCGAACACCTGGTCCTGGGTGTAGAGCAAACGTTCTTCCCGTTCCGGGTGGGTGGGGCTGATGGCCCAGTCAAAGGCCGGGAAGAAGACCAGGCCGGTTTTGTGCTTGGCTTGCAGCATGGCAGATACCTGTCGTGAATTATTTGATAGACTACTTTAATACCGTAAAACTGATAGCGGTTATACCGCCAAGTGAGCGCTGCGCTTGAGGAGCGCTATGCTTGACGAGCACTTCGTTCAACGAGTGCTTCGCTTGGGGAGCACTTCGTTTTAGGAGCGCTTCGCTTGAGGTTTTTTGTCTCAAGTCCCGCAGGGACACTCATCAAGCCTCTAAGAGGCGCTCTTCGAGTCCCGCAGGGACGCTCTTCAAGGCTCGCAGAGCCGATCCTTGATCCACGTTTACGGCACTTCGCGAGAATATTTCCTATTCACTTTTTGAAATATTGGTAATTAACTGATCATAACCGTGGATCAATCCCGGTTTGACCTGCACCTTGACGCGGATGTTTTTGCCGGTCGTATTGAAGCCGCGCACCATGTTAAACTGCAGGACTTCAAGCACTTCGGTTTCTAAATGGGCGGCATTGGCCCCCCGCTCGACGGCTTTGGTTTTCAGCAGATCCAGAGCCTGCCTGACGGCGGCCTGGCCGTCAAACGAATGATCGATTTTCCGGCTGAAGTATTCCTCCGGCGCTTCGGCAATCCTTCGTTCGGTATCGGCAAATAAGATGACATCACAGGTGGTCCTGGCCAGGGCCGCACCGATGGCGTTGGCCACCTTCCACCTGGGAACCACCCGCACCCGGTAATCACTGACACGTTCAAGATATTTGGCAAAATAGGGTGCCGGACCCCCCAGAACGAGGATGGATTTGGGATTGACAACATACCCCTCCAGAAGTTCGTGGACCGTGTATACCGGTTTGCTGTTGATCCGGTCGATAAATTGGCGAGCGGCCGACAATATCTTATTGCACACCCTATCGATGATTTCAGCGGCCAGCGATTTGAGCGGGATCCCCAGCTCGGCGGCCAGCGGGTTGAGCCCTGCGATTGATTTTTCCCGGCTGCCGTCGCTGATGTCCTCCAGAACAAAAAGGGCATCCGTTGGGGTCGGTTCCGGCCCGCCATAGGCCATTGCCGGTCCTCGCCTTTCCGGACCGATCGTCAGTTCCCCGTCGCTGATGCGGACGAGGCTGTCCCCGCCCAGGCCGATGGACAGGGTATCCAGAGCGCGGATCAGTGTTCTGTATTTCGCCAGTTCAATACCCAGCGGGTCCAACACCGGGGCACGGTCGAGGAGGACCGCCATGTCCGTAGTCGTTCCCCCGATGTCCATGACCAGGGTGTCCTCTTTTTCCGAGCCCAAGGCGACAGCGCCCATCACACTGGCGGCCGGTCCCGACAGAATCGTTTGGGCGGGGTAATCGATGGAGGACTCAAATTTCATGTTGCCGCCGTCCGCTTTGAGAATCCGCAACGGCAGATTCAATCCCCGGGCCGCCAGTGATTTTTGCACGGCTTGATAAAATTCCATGTGCAGCGGGTACACCGCTGCATTTAAATAGGTGGTAGCAATGCGGCGGCCGAAGTTTAAATTGCCCGATATGCGGTGCCCCATGAATGTTTTTTCAAAAGACTGCTCCAATATCGAGCTGATCTCCACCTCATGAGAAGGATTGCGAACCGAAAATTTGCCCACGACACCGACGTGCCGGATGCCGTCTTGTTTCAATCGGTTGGCGACGGCCTCGATTTCATTCGGATTGACGGGTTCTCTTTCCCGGCCCCGGTGATCGATGGACCCCGCGACCGGAAAATAATGCCCGTTAGTGCGGTAACATTCAGGATCGATGCCGGGTCCGCTGGAGACAATCATGCCAACCGGCGGGATTTTATTTTGGACGATCGCGTTGGTGGTGAGGGTGGTGCTCAGGACGATGCGGTCGATTTGGGCGGGGTCGATGCCCGCTGTCACCGCGTCCAGTCCCGTCAACACGGACTGGAACAGATTGGCCGCATCCGTCGGAACCTTGATTTCATTTTTGAGGCCGCTGCCGTCAAGAAGAACCACATCCGTGTGGGTGCCGCCTACATCCAAGCCGATGATCATTGGCATATTCCCGTGAACCTAATTGCTCCGTCCTGAAAAATGGATTAATTATCAACTAATCAAGGTGGGACAGATTGTCAACGGCGATTTTAAGGGATTGATTCTTTGTCCTATTATCCGTCAGGCAGAGTTCTTTGGAAAATACACTTTTCTTGACATACCGGACAACCGGCTCCATATTTTCGCTTGTCGAACGCGATTCCTTGTGATTCAACCGTGGAAAGCTGTTCTCCCTTACAAAGCGTTTTTCAACAATTCCCTTTCAAGGGACTCATCAGAAGCCAGGACGGCCGCGCCGAAGTCATGCCGAAAGCTCAACGAAGGCGGGTTTTCGAGACCTGGATTCTATACTCGACCAACATCACCGCAGGTTTTCAAAAGGAGATTCCATATGCCACTTATCACGATATCCGAGAATCTGGGCAGCGGCGGAATGGCCATTGCCAGGCAGGTTGCCGAAGGACTCAAAATCGAACTGTACGATGACCGGCGGCTTCAGGCCGAAGCGCTTAAACTGGGTTTCCGTTCGGAAAGGTTGCGAAGTCTGGATGAGAAAGCACCCGGGTTGTTCGACCGGATCATGGGAAAAAAACCGAACTTGTATCTGGATATAATAGAAGCCGTCGTTTATGAGGTCTCCCGCCACGGCCAGGGGGTGATCATCGGACACGGCAGTCAAATGCTGCTGCGTGATTTTGGCTGCGCGCTGCACGTCCGCATTCACGCGTCCAAGGCGCGGCGCATCAGCAACTTGATGACTGCGCAAAACCTGAGTCAGGCGGACGCTGAAAAATTGATCCGCAAAAGCGACGATGAGCGCAGCGGGTTTTTCAGGTTTGCCTTTCAGCGGGATTGGAACGATCCGTCCCTCTATGATTTGATTATCAACACCGAAAAAATCGGCAATGATGCCCCCTCAACATTTATCATCGAGCTGGCCGGCTCGGATGAAATCAGCAGCTGCAGTCTAACCGCACTGGATGCCATGGGAAAAATGTCGCAGACCAAAAAAATCGAGGCCGAATTGCTGGAAAATGACATCAATCTTGCCTTGTTGCACATCGAGGTGGTTCAGAAAGGCACGATCCGCATCAACGGTCTGACGAACACCGCGGAGGAGAAGAACCGCCTCCACCGGGTGATCGCGGCAATGCCGGAAATTGGGGAGTCCAAAATCGATGTCAAAGTTGCCACCGGCGGCTTGTAAGGTTTAGGGATCGAATGAATGGGTTTCAGGTGTCAGATTTCGGGTGCAAGGCACTTGGCGGTGAGTTTGCAGCTGAAGGTATGAGGCATTTTTCCATCTTGATCGAACTGGCCGGTACTGCGGCAAGCGGCTGGGCTGACACCTGAAACCTTTAAAACTTTTAGCACTCGGTAACATCGACAACAAATTGTCGATACCGCGCTTCTAAGCGCCTAACGGCGGGGGGCATCACCCAATAAACATGTCCTGGGTGACTACCTCGCCGGGCTCCAGGTGAATAAAATCATCCGAATCATACGGACCCTTTACCAGTTTGTTGAAGTACGCCAGGCTTTGACCCTCGCGTTCCAAAAATTTCATATTGAAAAATTGAGCGTTTTCGCGGGCCTTTTCCCGCATCGGCTCCGGGTTCGCGACTCCTGTATTGATCAGAACGATGTGGGTGTAGTGTTTGAGTTCCTCGCGCTTGATCCACTCGGCGGTTTCACGGCCAAAACGCGGCTCGTATTCATCCCGCATAATGCTCAAGGGGTCTTTGCGTTCGGCAATCCAGCCGGGGGTCAGATAGTAGGTGCCGGGGCGGGAATGGAAATCATCCAGATAGGTCTTGGGGGAACCCAGGAAAAAAGCGATACAGTCGTGACAGCGCGGCACAATAAGCCCCTGCTGCCGGGCTTCGACCCCCACAATGCCGTTGGAACACAGCCCGTAGCCCAGAACAATCCGGTCGGCCGCAGGGGCCGCCTGATCCACCAGAGCTTGAACCTGGGCAGCCATCTTCTGGGGGGTCTGGTGCAGCCCCTGGTCCAGATAAAGGATCTCCACGTGTGCATGGTTTTGGCGGATGCTTTCAAGCTCGGGTTCCAGCACCCGGCAGGCGATGATTGCCGGGCGGCCATTGACTTTTTCGACATTCATTATTCGATATTCGATATTCGTTATTCTGCGGTTCGCTGTTCGGCCAAGGGTAGTTTCATGCGACCGGCACCGCTGGCCTGAAAAGTTTACCCGCCTTTGGAGGGCGTCCAGTCTGATCAAAAAAGAAACTATGATCTTGTACGAACGCAGGGTCGGCCACCGTGCCGACCGATATCGGCGGGTACGGAGGCCTGCCCTACTTTTTGGAACCGGAAAACAGTTTATAGATGTTGTGGGAGCGGTTTGCAACCGCGATTAAATCGGTAGGTCCAACATCTATCATCGTGGTTGAAAACCACTCCCACCCGGCGTTATCTTCAACCCCAAATAGCCCTGGTTTTCATTAAGTTTAATATAAGGTGTTCAGTGGTGCTGAATCAATGCTTTACACGCTTGGGCGGCGCCGGGTGAATCATAGCCGTATCCGTCCGCGCCGATTTGATCGGCAAACGCCTGGGTGACCGGTGCGCCGCCCACAACGATTTTAACCGAACCCCTCAGACCCGCCTCCTCCAGCGCGGCAATGGTGTGCTTCATCTCCACCATGGTAGTCGTGAGCAGCGCGCTCAGGGCGATGATATTCGGTTTTTTCGCGACGGCGGCGGCAACAAACTTTTCGGCGCTGACCGAAACCCCCAGATCCACCACCGAAAACCCCTGGCCTTCCAGCATCATGGCTACCAGGTTCTTGCCGATGTCATGCAGGTCGCCTTTGACCGTTCCGATCACCACCGTTCCCAGTTTCTTTTCTTCCCGACCGGCCAGCTGATCCTTGAATTGTTCGAGGATCCTCGACATCGTATTGGCGGCGATCATCATTTCCGGGATATAGATTTCGCCGCCTTGAAATTTTTCGCCGATCACGGTCATGGCGGGAATCAGGCCGCTGTTGACGATATCGGAGGCGTCGATGCCGGCGGTCATGTCTTTCTGGAACTGCGCGGCCATGTCGGCGGTCTTGTTGGCCAGCAAGCCGGACACATAGGCCGCCACATTTAAGGCGGTGGCCGCGCGGGTCGATTCCTGCCTGGGTTTGGCCTGAAACTTCCAGACTTTGCCCGGCACAGCGCCCGGCTCGAGTTGGATGGGGTAGCGGCCGAATTCAAAGGTTGCATCAATCAGGGCGTGCATGTTGGCAAGGGGAACGTAGTCGGTGATCGAATTGGATGACGCGACCATGTATCCGCCGCCGGGGCCGATGGTGCGGATACGCTCATATACCTCGGCGCGCACGTCTTCCGGCGTGCCCAGGGTCAGGGTGGAGTCCAGATTGAGGTTGCCGATCAGGCAGAGCCTGTTACCCCATTTCTGCTTGACTGCCTCGATATCCATGCAATTGGGCTGGATGGGGTTGAAACCATGAAACCCGCAATCGACCAGATCATCCATGGCTTCGGTGCAGTCCCCGTCACTGTGGAAAACAAACCCGATTCCCTTGTCGCGACAGACATCCCCCATTTTTTTATACCAGGGGAATAAATATTTTTTAAAGTACTTGGGATGAATCAGAAGGCCGGTATTGTGCGCGATATCGTCCGGATTGAGCACCGCTCCCAAACTCGAATGTTCACTGACCCGCAGGAATGTTTCGTATTGGATTTTGCCCACCTTGTCAAACATGGCGGCTATGAGTTCCGGATCATTTTCCAGCGCATTAAAAAAGGTTTCGGCGCCCATGAACATCCAGACAGTAGTGTAAATTTTACCCAGCAGCAAGACGGCCTTCATGCCGGCCGGCAGGGTCTTGTCGAGAACATCCCATTTGGAAAGATCAAAATCGTCAGCGGACGGCCACGGATATTTTTCAAACGTTTGCCAGCTGGTAATTACCCCGTCATGCTCAAGCGCCCACTCGCGCTTGCGGGTTTCTTCATATTCGGTGTGCACAGCGTCACCTTTGATGGTCATACCTTCCGGAGCGCGCACCGGCTCCAGGATGCCCGATGAGGTCGTCATGTAGTCAAAGCCGGCCGTGTACCAGAAGTCGATCTCGTCCTGTAAAGCGGTAATTTTTTGGCCCATGAAATTTTGCATCGGCAGCCGATCCACATGCCAATCACCCAGCGGCACCCGGTCGGGTTCCTCACAATTGAGGGCCGTCATGTATCTTTCAAAATCCGGTTTGGGTTTCCGTGCCATTCCTTATTCCTCCTTCACTTCTCAATTAAGATGGATTCTCGGGCTCAAATTCCGTGTAAAGCATTTTGGCGCACTCAGGGCAGATACCGTGGGTGAACTGGGCTTCAGAGCGCTGCTGGATATACATTTCGATTTTCTGCCAGTAGCCCGCGTCATCACGGATTTTTTTGCAGTAGGCACAGATGGGCAAAAAGCCGCGCAGGGTCTTGACCTCGGAAAGCGCTGCCTTAAGATCGCCAATCAGCTCTTCCCGCTCCCTTTCGGCGCGTTTGCGGCGTTCAATTTCTTTTTGGGCCAGCGTGAGTTCGCGGCTGATTTCCGCCACCTGCTTGAGGATCGCCAGCACCGGCCGGTTTTCGATTTCGAGGCCCTTGCGGGCATTCTGCCAGTTCAAATACGCCCACAGGAAAGGACAGGCAAACAGGGCGATCACCAGGCGGCTGATCAACGTCCCCTGCATGATGCTCAGATAGCCCGGGCTTCCGGCAAAAGCCCCGGTTGCAAATAGGATAACGTCCAGCCACATCACGCCCAGCAGTGTTAAGAATGCGCGCAGCCACAGGTGCATTTTGAACTGGGGTTGGCCCAGATATTCCCAGGCGATGGCCAGGAATATCAGATCGACCAGCGTCGCAGCAACCGAAGCAGTGTTGACCCGCAGACTGGGCGTGGGAATATACCCCAGCGGGACATGATTCGACAGCTGCATCTGAAAGTGAAGCACCATGGCGATGACCGGCACCATCACCGACACGCCCACGATCGTTGAAATGGCGATGCGGGTTGCCCGGGGGCCGTCGAATACATACACCACGAAAACTCCCAGAAGCAGGGAGGTATAAAAGACCGTCGAGCCCACCATAAAGGTGATCCCCATGACCTCCACCTTGACCCCGGCATCGGTCACCCAGGACATGACGGCCGTAATCCCGCCGATTAAGGCATAAAAGTGAGCCAGGCCGAAACGATGGCGCAGTGAGTGGGATCCCAGAACCAGAAAATAAACCACCATTGCTTCCAAAATCAAGATTAAAAGGTCATGGGTCATATTCAATCCCTA
Source organism: uncultured Desulfosarcina sp. (assembly GCA_964435765.1). GTDB lineage: Bacteria > Desulfobacterota > Desulfobacteria > Desulfobacterales > JAFDCJ01 > JAFDCJ01. Next base: position 17,342 of record CAYTBC010000044.1, on the reverse strand, counting down.
AGTTTGCAGCGGCAAGTCGTACTTTTTCATTTTTTTATACAGGAGCGTGCGGTGGATACCTAGAATCCGTGCGGCTTTGGCTTTGTTGTTGTCGGCCGCCTGCAGCGCGTAGCGCAAGGCTTCCTTTTCCGTTCTGGCCTGCACATCTTTCAAGGAGGATCGATGGCTATGCACTTCCTGCGTGGGGCAACGCTGCAGATAAAATGGAAGATCCTGCAGGCGGATGGTGTGGCCTTCCAGGGCTGACAGGGTCCTTTCAAGCACATTGGATAATTCGCGCACATTTCCCTGCCATTCATACTCTTTCAGCGCCTTGCGGGCTTCATCGTCGATCTTTATTTCAGGAATATTGGCTTCGGCCGCCATTCGGGCCAGCAGATAATCGGCGATCAGAGGGATATCGGTGGTGCGCTCCTTCAACGGCGGGATGTGGAGCGGAATCACGTTGAGGCGATAGAAAAGGTCTTTGCGAAAACGATCGTCGGCCAGCATTTTCTCCAGATTCTGGTTGGTGGCGGCAATGACCCTAAAATCGGATCGGATGATCCGGGTGCTGCCGACCCGTTCAAATTCTTTATCTTCGATGGCGCGCAGCAACTTGGGCTGCATCTCCAACGGCAGATCCCCGACTTCATCCAGAAAGACGGTTCCCTGGTGGGCCAGTTCAAACTTGCCGGGTTTGCCGTCGGTTTTGGCACCGGTAAATGCTCCTTTTTCATAGCCGAAAAGTTCCGACTCCAGCAGATCTCTGGGAATCGCCGCACAGTTTATCCGCACAAACGGATAGAGTTTGCGGTCACTGGCGTGATGCACGGCCTGGGCAAAAAGTTCTTTGCCGGTCCCGCTTTCACCTGAAATCAATACCGGATAATGATTGGAGGCGGCCCGCCGGGCTTCCTGCTTGAGGGATTCGATCCCCTCGCTTTTTCCGATGATGCTGTCAAACGTATAGCGGGTCGATCGCAAGTTGATGAGTTCTTCTTCGTACAGCCTGACTTTCGACTCCAGCAGGGAGAGCTCGGCGGCCAGCTTGCGGACATCTTTGACATCTTTAAACATCACCTGCCCGAACACGGCGATCACCCGGCCGTCCTTGTGGATCGGGATGCGCTGGACGACCATGTTCTGCCCCATGATGCGGTGGGATTGGTTAATTTCGGGTTTGCCGATCCGGGCCACAATATGCATGCGGCTGTTTTCCACCGATTCCGTGCAATGCCTGCCGATCTGGTCGGCCGGATCCACTCCCAGAAACTCACCATAAGGTTTGTTGAAATGCGTAATATAGCCGTCCACGTCCGTCACGATGGCGCCGTTGTAAATGCTGTCAAAGACAAGCCGGTACATTTCCAACTGCTTCAGCAGTTCCTCCCTCGGCAGGTGCTCACATTTTTCCAGCATCGCACTTCTCCCCGGACCTCTTCCTGGATTATGTAGAGAATTTGATACATTTTTTCTTACACTTTTCGCCGCAGCTTGTCGAGGGTAATTTGATCATTTTTCTTTATATGCGGGTTTTTATGGTATATGTCTTCAGATGAAAGAGGACCCCCCTTCGCCCTGCGGGCTGCGGCGGGCAGGCAGAAGTTGGAAGTCGGAAATGGTAATGCGGAAGTTGCGGAAGTCGGAATTTTTGATTGGAGATTTATTCAATACCGGGAGGTTGAGAGCTTATGGAAGTTGAATCCATTGCGATTGTGGGTGCGGGGGTCATCGGGGCCAGTTGGGCCGCTTTCTATGCGGCCAAGGGCTTTGAGGTGAAGATGCATGATGCGGATGCGGTCCAAGATCGGAAAGGACACCGGCAGGCAGTTGATATTGTCGAACAGCTTCAGGCCCAGGGGATATTAAAAAAAGATGGGGCGGCGGAAGCCGCTGCCAGGATCACATTAGCCGATGGGCTCGGGCAGGCCGTTGAGGGTGTCCAGCTGGTTCAGGAATCCGTCGCTGAAAATTATGCGGTCAAACAGCAGGTGTTCAAAGCCCTGGATGCTGAAACCGGGTCCGATGTGATTCTGGCCAGCAGTTCATCCGGCCTGCTCATGACCGAAATCCAGAAGGTGACGCGCTATCCCGGGCGCTGCCTGATTGCGCACCCCTTCAACCCGCCGCATCTGATTCCGCTGGTTGAGCTGGTCCCCGGGGAAGCCACGGATGCGGAGACGATTGCGGCCATGAAACGCTTTTACGAGGGGTTGGGAAAAGTGCCGGTCGTCCTGAAGAAGGCGGTTCCCGGGCACCTTGCCAACCGCCTGGCTTTGGCCCTGTGGCGTGAAGCCGTTGACCTTGTTGTCCAGGGCATCGCCAGCGTCGAAGACGTGGACAAAGCCGTGTACGCCGGTCCGGGACTGCGCTGGGCGATTATGGGCCCGCACATGATTTACCATCTGGGTGGGGGCGAAGGCGGCATGGATCATTTTATCGATCACTTCGGCCCGGCAGTCAAAACCTGGTGGGAAAGCATGGCCAGCTGGACCACCCTGCCGCCGGAAACCAAACGGGTCCTGATTGAGGGTTTAAAAAAAGAAATGGGCGACCGGTCCTTAGTCGAGATTAACCGCTGGCGGGACGAAAAGCTTATCAAGATGCTTAAGATCCTCTACGACAGTTAAGACACGAAGGCACAAAGAAAAAGTTAAGAATTCGAGCCCAGAGGACCAGGTTTTCTAAATTTGAACAAAATATATGCGCAGCATAAAATATTAAGCCGCCGGCGTTCAGGTCCATCAAGTTTTATCTGTTTTCAAAGAACCATCTGCAACCCTGGGTATGCTGTTTTACAGGGCGGATTAATGCGGATTAATGCGGATTAATTAGGAGAAAAATTATGTTAAAATCCGGCCGAACCTATCGTGAGGTGTATGATTCCTTTCAGTGGGAAGTTCCCGATTTTTACAATATCGGGGTGGATATCTGTGACAAATGGGCCCATCAGCGCTATCGGCTGGCCTTGATATATGAAGATGAAAACGGACAGGTCGAAAAATACACCTTCTGGGATCTCAAACGGCTTTCCAATCGACTGGCCAACGGTCTCAAAGCCTGCGGCGTCGGTCCGGGCGACCGGATCGGCATCCTGCTGCCGCAATGCCCGCAAACCGCACTCAGCCATATTGCCGCTTACAAAATCGGTGCCATTGCCATTCCGCTGTTTACCCTCTTCGGCACCGATGCCCTGGCCTACCGCCTGTCCAACAGCCAGGCCAGGGTTATTGTTACGGATGCCGTCAATTTGCCCAAGATTCTGGAAATTCGGCCCAGCCTGCCCGATCTGCAAACCGTTTTGGTGACCGGCGGTGACGGTTATGAAAACGTGCTGGATTTCGGGGCTGTGCTCGCCAAGGGGTCGGCCGACTTTCGTCCGGTGCAAACCCGGGCCGATGATCCGGCGCTCATCATCTATACCTCCGGCACCACCGGACCGCCCAAGGGCGCCCTGCATGCCCACCGCACCCTTTTGGGCCATCTACCGGGGGTTGAATTTCCACACAACTTTTTCCCCCGCGACGATGATTTTTTCTGGACGCCGGCCGACTGGGCCTGGATCGGCGGACTCATCGATGTGCTCTTTCCCAGCTGGCACCACGGCATCCCGGTGCTGGCTCATCGGGCCCGAAAATTCGACCCCGAAGAAGCTTTTGACCTGATTGCCCGCTACGGCATCCGCAACGCCTTCATGCCGCCGACCGCACTGAAACTGATGCGCCAGGTAAAGGAACCGCAAAGCCGCCATAATTTCCGCATGCGCAGCATCGGCAGCGGCGGTGAAACCCTGGGCGAGGAACTGCTCGACTGGGGCCGGGAAGTCATGAGGTTGACCGTCAACGAATTTTACGGACAAACCGAGTGCAATCTGATTGTCGGCTGCTGTTCGGACATCATGGAAATCCGGCCCGGGTCCATGGGAAAGGCCATCCCGGGCCACACCGTCGATATCGTTGACGAACAGGGCCATCCGGTCAAAGAAGGCATTATCGGCGAAATTGCCGTCAGGCGCCCCGACCCGGTGATGTTTTTGGAATACTGGCAAAACCCGGATGCCACCCGCAAAAAATTTATCGGGGACTGGCTGTTGACAGGGGATCTGGCCCGCAAAGATGCCGACGGGTATTTCTGGTTCAACGGCCGCAAGGACGATGTTATCACCAGTGCCGGCTACCGCATCGGACCGGCCGAAATTGAAGACTGTCTGATGAAGCACCCGGCGGTGGCTATGGTGGCCGTGGTCGGCAGCCCGGATGAGGTGCGCACGGAAATCGTCAAGGCCTTCGTGGTGCCCAAAGCGGGGGTGGCGCCGGGTCCGGACATGGCCGAAGATATCAAGAAATTTGTCAAGACCCGGCTGGCCGCCCACGAATACCCCCGGGAAGTGGAGTTTGTCAGCGAGCTGCCCATGACCGCCACCGGCAAGATCATGCGCCGGGAACTCAAGAAGCTGGAGATGCAGCGCAAATCCAAAAAAGTCGTCTGATTTGAATTCCGTGTATTGGTAATAGGAGAAATTTATGTCTGAACGCTATAAGTTCGATCGAATGGAATTGGCCGGATCTTTAGGAGACCTCGGCACGCTGCTGCCGATCGCCATTGCAATGGTTCTGATCAATGGCCTCAATCCGCTCGGCCTGTTTTTCAGTATCGGTGTGTTCTACATCATTTCAGGAATCTACTTCGGTATTACAGTCCCGGTTCAGCCCATGAAAGTCATTGGAGCCTATGCCATTGCAACATCCTTGAGCGCCCCTCAAATATTGGCCTCATCCCTGCTGATGGGTATTTTCCTGTTGTTGGTGGGGCTTACCGGAGCCATTGAAACCATCAGGCGGTATACCTCCAGATCGGTCATTCGCGGCGTGCAGTTGTCCACCGGAGCGCTGCTGATTTCCGGGGGAATCAAATTGATGATCGGGACATCCAAGTTTCAGGCGCTTCAAAATGCGGCGGAGCCGTATCTCACCGTTCAGTCCATCGGCCCCATTCAAATCGGGATTGTCATTGGTGTGATCGGCGGTATCGTTACCTTGCTGCTGCTGGACAACAAAAAATTCCCGGCCGGCTTGATGGTTGTGTTGGGCGGGCTCGTTACGGGGCTTGCTCTCGGTGCCAGGCTTGATTTTGGCAACGGGAACATTGGATTCAATCTACCGCAAATTTTTCCGTTTGCCTTGCCGGGAAAGGCCGATTTTACCTTCGCGCTGTTTGCCCTGGTGCTGCCCCAGCTTCCCATGAGCCTGGGCAACGCCGTCCTCGCGTACACGGATCTTTCAAAGGAATATTTTGGAGATCGATCATCGAAGGTGTCCAACCGAAATGTATGTTTGAGCATGGCCCTGGCCAATTTTTTAAGCTTCTGCGTCGGCGGCATGCCGCTTTGCCACGGAGCCGGGGGGCTGGCGGCTCACTATCGGTTCGGCGCCCGAACGGCGGGTTCCAATTTAATGATCGGGTTTCTTTTCGTGGCATTGGCGTTGATTCTCGGCAATAATATCGTCAGCTTTTTTAATCTTCTGCCCATGTCCATCCTGGGCATCCTGCTGATTTTTGCAGGCGCACAGCTGACGATGACGATTATGGACCTCGAGCATCGCAAAGACTATTTTGTAGCGACTTTGATCCTAGGCATCACCCTGGCATCCAATCTGGCGGCCGGTTTTATCATCGGGGTTGCCGTCGCACATCTGTTGAGATGGAAAAAGCTGACGGTTTAGACGGCGGTTGAGAATGCATATGATGGGGCGAACATTTGCGCAAAATCAATACTATACCGAACGACATAAGTCATTGCGCATATATACACAGCGTAATGTAACCAAGCCCGGATACGGCCTCCTTTAAAACATGCAAAATGGTGATCACAGCATCGTAATGGTTGGCAAGGCTTGCTGCATAGCTGAAGGCAAAGTTAGCGGTCTCGGACAGATCCGTGGTGTAGAGTATTTTTTGATTTCGGGAATCATTTTTCATTTTCCTTGTATGGGAGGTCATTATCGCGGTAATACGGGCTTTACCGGTGTTGTCGAATATGGTAAGGTTTGTCCTGCAACTGAAATTACTATAATGACGAAACCAAAGGTATCAAGAGATTATGCCTCAAGCCGCCGAACTCATCATAAGCCTTATGCTTCTGGGGACCGCACTTGTTTTGACACGGCAATTTCATGGCTGGAAGATAAAAAAAGCTTACCTGAGCATCATTGATGATTTGAAAAGCCGGGGAGCGTTAACCCCCGACTCAGCTGTAAATCTTCCCTATGCGCAAAGATCGTTAATCAAAATTGGATTAAAAGATCACCGGCCGATCGCCCTGAAAAGCCTGGTGACCGACGCGATCGTCGGCGTGACGGATGACGGCCGCTACTATCTCCTGGATAAAAGGGTCTGAGAAGAGAATTCGGAAGGTGAAATGCGGAAGTGGGATAGGGCAAAGGGCAGAGAGCATAGCGTAACGAAAGACGCCATGAGGCAGAAGACGGTGGACAGATTGAACGTCGAACATTGAACGTCCAATATTGATGGTGCTACGCTTTATCTATTTTAAGAAAAGCAAACCGCAGAATTTCGAAAGTCCGATTCGCACGTCCGGCACAGGCGCTTGCCCCGAGTGTTCATAGCTAATTTTTTAAATTGTCAGAATACAGTATTCGATCTGCCTGAGGCAGACAAGTGCATGCTCGCCTCTGGCGAGTTGGGCGTTCAATGTTCGATGTTCGATGTTCATTGGTTTCTTTTCTGATCAAACTGTCCCCCTTCCCCCTTCCGTCTTCTGTTCTCTGCCTGCCCGCCACAGCCCGCAGGGCGAAGGGGGGTGTTCTGTTCTCTGCGCTCTGTCTTCTGTCCTCTGGCATCTGACTTCACCATATCTGCATGGAATCCAGAAACAACTGTTTGAGATCGTCGGCGCTGGCGGGGCGCGGCGATATCTTGGTGACCCGATGCTGGGGCAGGGTGGCGGCAACCATTTTATCAACGTCGTCCGGTCCATAACCCAGGGCTTTCAATCCGTTCGGCATTCCGACTTTCTGCATCAACTCTATAATTGCACCTGCAAGAATATCGCCGGCATCTTCGGGTTTGGCATCTGTAATATCTTTGCCCATCAGCTGCGCTGCATACAAATGCAGCTGCGGATTTGCGCGGGCGGTAAACCTGAAAACTGCCGGCGCGTTGAGTACCACCGCCATACCGTGCGGAACGAGCGGGTTTTCGGGTGGATAGCCTTCCGGGACGTAGTCGCGAACCATGCCGGATACCGCGTATGACATCCCGTGGGCCAGGTGGACCCCGCCATTGCCGAAGCCGATGCCGGCATAGGTGGCCGCCAGTAAAACCTGACCGCGTGCGTCGATGTCCGAAGGGTTCTCAATCACCCGCACGAGATGCTGCGAAATCATTTCCGTCGCGCGCGAGGCCCAGATGTGGCTGATGGGGTTGGAGCCCTGGTAAGCCGGCCGCAGTTTGGGATGCTCCGGGGCCGGACGTTGGTTAAAGGGCATCGCCGTCAGGGATTCCAGCGAATGCGTCAGCTGATCCAATCCCGTGCAGGCCGTCACCATTTTGGGCATCGAGGCGGTGTTGTCGGGGTCGATGATGCCTTTGACCGGCCGCAGCGCACGATGCGCGATGCCCGTTTTCGCCTTCATCTCGACCAGATCAAAAATAGCCACACCGGTGGTTTCACTGCCGGTGCCGGCGGTTGTCGGAACCGCAACCAGCGGCTTCAGAGGTCCCGGCACCGGTACACCCTTGCCAATGGGCGGATTCACATAGGCCATAAAATCGGCCGGGTGGGTCGTATACAGATTGGCGGCCTTGGCGGTATCCATACTGGAGCCGCCGCCGACAGCCACGAACCCGTCGAATTTTCCATCCCCGGCAAACTTAATCGCTTCCTTAAACGAGACATCGGTCGGTTCCACCCGCACCTGGTCGAACAGGACGGCATCGATCCCATTTTTGCGCAAGGCTTCGAGGGTGACGGCCACCGGTTCGCTGGCGGCCAAATTGGGGTCGGTGACCACCATGACCCGGCGGGCGCCCTGCTCTTCCATATCCCAGCCAATCTCCCGGGTAACGCCGGGTCCGTACTTGATACTGGATGTGTCCATTGAAAATGCGGTTTCAAATTTCATGATTGCTGCCTCCCCTTGCTTAAACAGGTGTTGATGTTTGATTTGTTCACAGCGGTCCTTTTAAACACATAACCAATAATCGATTATTGGACGATAAACCGCCTCGCAATCGTAACGGCTTCCGCGGCGTCCCTGCCATAGGCGTCGGCGCCGATCTGCTGCGCAAATTCTGCGCTGACCGGTGCGCCGCCGATGATGACTTTCAACCGGTCCCGGATGCCCTTGGCCTGCAGTTCCGCTATGATCTTTTTCATCTCGGGCATGGTGGTGGTCAGCAAGGCCGACAGGCCGAGCACATCGGGTTGGATCTCGTTTATTTTCTGCAGAACACTTTCCACGGTGGCATCGACGCCCAGGTCTATCACTTCGAACCCGGCGCCTTCCAGCATCATCGCGACCAGGTTTTTGCCGATATCATGAAGGTCGCCCTTGACGGTGCACAGCACGATGGTGCCTTTCGAGCGGCCCTCGTCTTCCTTCAACAAGGGTTTGATGAGCTCCAGGCCTTTTTTCATGGTCATGGCGGAGACCAGCATTTCCGGTACGAATATCTCCCCCTGGCCGAAGCGGCGGCCCACCACATCCATGGCCGCGATCAGGGCCTGGTTGATCAGGTCATCGAGTCCGCAGCCTTCCCGGAGAGACTTCTCCACCAGAGCTTCAATGTCTTTATGCTTGCCGGCAATAACGGCATTTTTAATTTCCGCAAGTCGTTTTTCCATCTGTTTCTCCCTATCCGGATCAGCCAGTACCCAAAAAGAAAATGTCTATTTTAAAATCCGTTTCAATAGCCTTCATGCGCGGCTTCCACGATCGCTTTCAGGTTTTCCAGCGGGGTGGCCAGGGGAATTGCGCATTCCGGGGCGATAATGTTGACGCCCGCTTCGACGGCGTAGCGCACCTGTTTGTAGACATCCTCCGGCGTTCCCTGATACAAAACCTCCGGATTGTTGACGTTGCCGACCAGCGACATCCGCCGCCCCGCTTTTTGCACGGCCATTTTAGCGTCCACCTGCCATTCAAAATGGTAGGCGTCCACCCCGGACCGGGCAAAAAGCTCGAGCCGATCCGAGCAGTTGCCGCAAACATGCAGAATCAGGGGGCCGTCAATTTGAGCCGTGATCTCTTGATGAATCGGCAACAGAAGCTGTTCATAATGATACGGTCCCACCAGGTTGCCGGTGGCATGATCCGCCAGGACGACAATGTCGGCACCGGCCTGAAACTGGGCCCGGGCAAAGGCGATCGTCACCGGCATCAGCTGCCGCAGCATTTTGTCGACCTTTTTGGTTTCACCCATGCCGATTTGAAGCAGAAAGTTCTGCGTGCCGGCCATGTGATAGCAAAGGGTCCAGGGTCCCATCACCTTGCCGACAATGGCAACTTTGCCGCCCACCTGACGCCGCAGAATGGAAAGTGCGTCCAGGACAACTTTAAGGGACGGCTTTTCCAAAAGATTATCCGGAACCACGACATCCGCAAAATCTTTATAGGGAAAGTTTCTGGCATCGGGCATGCGGTCGCGGTCGCCCCAGTCGACTTCGCACCCCAGGGCCGCGCCTTCCTGCTGGACGCTGTACTCCGGCATGACCGTGTCGAATCCCAATATCTCGTGGCCGGCCAGCGCCAGATCCGCCATGGCATTGGCGTCTATATGCGCCATGGGAAAGGAGACGCCGGCCGCATCCATTAATCCGTGGCAGACAATGGAGGTGGGATTGCCGACCGGGGGGCGTTCACCCTTGCGGCCGTTGAACATCGCGGACATGACTAGATTATAGGATGAGGACTTCATTCAGGCTCTCTCCGATATGGTTAAACTTAGATTTGTCTGCTCATAGATGATATCACGCAGCTCATAGTTCAAAGCAGATAGCCCACAGTTCATTTATCATATTCCTTGCCCATACATACACAGCGTTTTTGCAGATCAATGCCCTTGGCATGCTCTGAAATCGACGATTCCAAAAACGGTAAATTTCCCCCCTATAGCGCTGTGTATTCCTACAGGAATATCTTGCCCGGATTCATCAATCCTTTGGGATCGATCAAATCCTTGATGCTGCGCATCAGATAGTAGCTTGCGCCGTGCTCCAGCTGCATGAATTTGCGTTTGCCGATGCCGATGCCGTGCTCCCCCGTGCAGGTGCCGCCGACCTCGATGGCTTTTTGTACAATGAATTGATTTATTTTTTCAAGGGTCGACCATTCATTTTTATCGTCCGGGTCGCCCGCGATGACCACATGCAGGTTGCCGTCGCCGGCATGGCCGAAAACATAGCCGGCGACGTGGTGCTCGTCCACAAGGTTTTGTGCAAAGACGATCATGGCCGGATAACGGGAGATCGGGACCGCCACGTCGACGACCAGGGTTTCCTTTTTGGGATGGGCGCGGTGAATGGTCTCCCAGGCCTCGTGCCGGGCGCGCCACAATTCCCG
>CAYTBC010000044.1:0-6767 GCA_964435765.1 uncultured Desulfosarcina sp. | reverse complement strand
TGGCGCCGCACTCTTCACACAGCTCCCGGGCCAGATCCGCGGTTTCCTGCAGCATCGCTTGGCTGACCCCGTGAAACTCGCAGAACAGGGACGGCATCTCCGGAAGGTTCAGGTGCTGCTCGCGGTTCATCAGACGGATTAGGACCGGCGGCAGCAACTCAAGGGCGGCCGGTTCCAGCCCGGACCCGATGAGGACCGCCACGGCTTCGGAGGCGCTTTCGAGATCTTTAAAGGTAATCGTGATCGCCAGATGGTGCGAGGGAATTCCGGTCAGCTTGAGGGTGGCCTCGGTGGCGATTCCCAGGGTACCTTCCGAACCGACAAACAGCCGGGTCAGATCATACCCGGAAGAAGATTTGTGGGCTTTGCAGCCGGTGTGAATCACCTGCCCGGCCGGCAGAACGACGGTCAGCTTCATCACGTAATCCTTGGTGGCCCCGTATTTGATCGTCTGGACTCCGGAAGCGTTGTTGGCGATCATGCCGCCGATGGTGGCGTCCGCCCCCGGATCCGGCGGGAAGAACAGACCGTGTCGGCCGGTCTGCCGGTTTAATTCCTTGCGCAATACGCCGGGCTGCACGTCGGCCTGAAGATCCTTGGGGCGTACATCGAGGATTTTGTTCATCCGGGTCATGTCCATCACCAGGCCGCCGCGGGTCGGCACGGGATTGCCCTCGGTGCTGGTGCCCGCTCCCCAGGGCGTGACCGGCACATCATTTTCATAGGTCCAGGAGAGTATCCGGGCGACTTCGGTGGTGGTCACCGGCCAGATGATTCCGGCCGGTAGGATTCCGCGGTGCGGTGAGATGTCATGCAGATGAAGCTCGCGATTGGATTGACCGGTTGAAAAGCGGTCGGCATCCACCATGGCGGACAAGGCGGCGATCTGATTTTGATTGAATGCTTGCATCGGTGTTTCTCGCGGAATGATTTGTTTTTGGAGGTTGATCAAGTCGATCGGGATTTTCCAACGCTGCGCGGCAGCGGCCGATATCATAGCTGATTTGTATATTAATAAATAGATAAAGGATCAAGGGAAATATCGGGATCTGCCGGGGTAAAGCTTATAATTGCATAAAATATTGCACTGGACTTAGGCTGTTCCGACGAAAATCTGTGGCGATATTGATTGATCCTGGATACTGGTTTCTGGATACTGGATGTTTCCGGATTTCATTCGCGGTGCATTCCTGAATATCCAGTATCAAGTATCGAGCATCCAGCATCGGCTTCGTAATAGCAACGGTCTTGTGCCTACCCCACTTAAATTAGGTATCCAGATTTATGCAACGTTAAGGTAAACTGCTCAATTCAAGCAGAACTTAAGATTCAGGAAACATCCCGCCGGCAATAGGTTTCTTGGGTAAAAAACAGCAGTACCAAAGACACCCCGATCCATGCCATCATCAGCGTGAAGCCGATGCGGTAGGCCGCCAGGTCATAGATTCGGACGCCGTTGACCAGATCACCGCTCCAGTTGCGATCCAGCATCCAACCCACTGCCGGCTGCAGCAGGGTGGGTCCCAGCATAAATCCCGTGTTGTTCAAGCCGATGACCGTTCCGGCCAGGTGGGCCGGCACTGATTCCCTGACAAAGGCAAAGCTGATGATGACGCAGCCCGAGGTAAACCCGGTGACCAGCAGCAGTATGGTCAGGACCGCAGGCGGCAAATGCGGCCGGAATAAAATAAAGGCCCAGCCGATGCCCGTCAGGGTGAGTCCCGCCAAAAAAAGGGGTTTTCTGCGGCCGATTCGATCCGAAAGTCCGCCGAATACGGGTCCGCCGACCCCCCACGCTACCAGCAGGGCTGAATTTAAGGCGGCGGCCTGGGGAGTGGTAAGGCCGTGGTGGGTGCTGAGATAGGGAACGCCCCACAAACCGCTGAAGGTCAGTACACAACCCACGATTCCGCCCCCGATCACAAACAGCAGCCGGACATTCGGATAACGCAGAACCGCGACAAGGCCTGAGGCGATCTGGCGGGCCGAACCGGTCGAGCCGGACGCGGCCGGTTCGATAAACCCGGCATATCCTTTTTGAGAGGGGTGGTCTCTGACGATCCACCAGATTCCCGCGCAGATGGCAAAGGTAGCGGCGGCTGACGCCAGCATGGTGGCGCGCCAGCCAAAGGCGACCACCAGCAGCCGTAAAGGCGTTCCGGCAAAGGCAGCTCCGACCAGACCAAAAAAAAGAGCGACGCCGGAAATCACGGCGAAATATTTGGAGGCAAACCAGTCTCCGGCCAGTTTCAGCGAGCCCACATAGGCGACGGCCACAGATCCGCCGATCAGAAAGCGGCCGGCATTGGCCCACCAGATGTTCGGGGCCACTGCAAACAGCAAAATGCCGCTGGCGGCCACAAAGGACCCGGTTGTCAGAAGACGGCGCGGGCCCCAGCTATCGGCCAGGATACCGGTGGGTATCTGCATGGCCACGTAACTGTAATAATAAAAGGCGGACAGATTTCCCAGGGCCGCGGCGCTGATGTTGAAATCCCGCATCAACTCGGCGGTCATGACGGCCGGTGCGACTCGCTGGAAAAACCCCATCAGGTATAAAAGGGCGCCGAATCCCCAGATGGTCCAGGCCAGGCGAAGCGGCGGTGGTTTGCTATTTTTCATTATCCTCGACGTTTTGCGATTTATTTATTATAAGGCCGAATATAACCTGACGGGTAAGCGGCCGAATCATGAAAAAGTGTTTTCTTTTCCGTTATTACGGGTAAAAATGCAAGTCAACAATCCAGTTGTGTTGTGGATAAAAAAAGATGATTGCAGCCTTCAAATACGTTCCGCCGATGAAATATATTAGGCGTAGAATTTTAAAGATAAAGTTTTTGCATTTTTGATAAAAATTCTTTTCGCAAAGCCGCAAAGCGCGCAAAGGTAAAGCATTAATTAAATCTTGGCGTCTTGGCGTCTTTGCGTGGGACCATTTCGGTTCCAGCTTGTCCGGATTAGGGTTAACGTAAATATTGCTAATTTTAAAACTTTGGATCACCCTGCAAAAGGAGGATTAATTGATTGATGTCGAGCAATATTGGCGCACCAAGGAGGCCGCGCTGGGTGAAAAGATTATCGCTAAATTCAGTTGCAAGTATCTGGGCGGATATCCGGATATCGCGGGTCCCTTGTCGGGCCTAATTTTTTTTAGTGAATCCGCATTCTGTTTTCAAAGTTTTTTTTCCCCCGGATTTCTCGCTTCCGTAGTTCGTTTCAGCAGCCAAATAAAAGCTGAAGAAGAGCAGTTTTTTTGCCGACCACTTGAAAAGGCAATTTTTAAATTTGAACATCCGAAACATAATCTATGGCATAATTTATTTGCACCTCCGGAAGAAATCTTTGTCATCGGTTTGGCAAAAGAAAAGGATCAGACAGGTGCCGCCGTCTGCCGGTTTAAAGCCATGCGCCATGATGTGAAGTTAATTGCGCGAATGCTGAATAATTTAAAATAAGGCGGCATCCAGGCGCATAGAACCTATCCCAACTCACGCAATGCGACCATCGGCCGCCGGCTTTTTCTTAAAAAGCCCGATAAAAAGACTTACCGATCCCTCAGATACACTTTGGTATTCCCAGGAAGGCTTGTATCAGTGAAGTGTGAAAGGCGGAAATAAGGCGGCGCCGAAGGCAACCATCAATCCCGACACTTGATATTAGATTTAGGGCAGGCAGGATGCGGTCAAAACAGGTCTTCAACTTCCTCCATCCGTTCCGTTACCTGCTCTTTTGTTTCCGCAATCCGCTTCGGCTTCAGGTTTAGCTGCTGAACCGCAGCAACGTCATTCAGGTCGATGTCTACCGGATCGCTGGCCAGAATATCATAGCCCATCAAATTGACGATCTGACTGGCAAATTGGACAACCGTCAATTCTTTGGAATACGACGCCTCTTTTTCAGCCGGTGAACCGGCCGCCGGCATCGAATCGGAATTGTTGTGGTGCAGGGCGGTGTGGATGTAGCACTCGGCGAATCTCCACTTTTCCAGCAGTTTGGCTCCCAGCTGACAGTGGTAATCCTCGAGTATGTTGACCAGCATAATGGGGTGAATGCCGTCGCGGAATTTACCCTTGCGCTCCATGCCGGCAATGATTTGCAGAAGCGCAAGTTTTCCGATGTCATGCAGCAATCCCATCAAAAACGGGTCGCCCTTCAATTTAAGTTTGAGCAGTTTGGCCATAAACTCGGCGGCATAGGCGCAGGAAATCGAGTGCTTCCAGAGATTCTCGATCAGGGTGCGGTATTTTTCCGTCTTCATGGTAAAAAATTCGCGGATGGACAGCTCGGTGACCACCTGCACGATCGCTTCGTATCCCATGCGGGAGACGGCCTGCTCCAGGGATTTGTTGGTCACAAACCCTTTGTAATAGGCCGAGTTGGACCGCCGGATGATTTCCGCTGAAATCGCGATATCTTTTTTAAGCAGGCCGACAATTTCATTGAAACTCGCCTTGCGGGCGATCAGTTCGCGAAACCGGAGGTAAAGCTTGGGCAGTGACGGCAAATTCGTCTGATTTTGGTTGAGCAGGAATACGACCTCGCTATAAATCTGGTCGGTCGTCGTCGGTGTCGCCGTGCTGGTGTCGGTTGCTCCGGATGAAAGGGTCCGTTCCTTGATGCCCAGCTTGCCCAGCTTAGTGCGGATCAGATTCAGATCGAAGGGCTTGCCGATGTAGTCGTCACAGCCGGACTGGACGCTGGCCACGATGCGGTCCTTGTCCCGGTAAGAGGTGGTCATCAGGATTTTGGCCTTGCGCGACTGCTCGATGTTGAGTTCCTTTTCAGTATTCCTGATGGTGGATAAAACCTTGATGCCGTCCATATCCGGCAGATTGATATCGAGCATGATCAGATTGAACGGATCGTCATCCTGATGGGCTTCGTGAAACGCAGCCAGCGCATCGTCGCCCTGATCGACTGTTTTGCAGTCACCAAAGTATTCCATGATCAGCTCCAACTTGGTGCGGCTGACCATTTCGTCGTCAACGATTAAAATCCTCATTTTTTTCCTTAGAAGTAGATGAACTCTTGCCGGTTCAAATGGATGGTCATTTGTTATATCGGTATTTCCGGGGAAAAAGTTGAGTCGTTGTGATGATTTTTTTGAACTTAGTTCGCATCGCTCATCCGCCGAAGGTGGAGAACAATGGAACAATGGAATATTGGTGATCCATCTGGTTGAAAAATAATACGGTTCATGCGATAAAGAACCATAGATCGAATAAACATAAACAGAGGGTTCAAAAAACTGCGAGTTTGGCAAGATGCAGTTTCCCTTTATGTTTTAGCCTGTAAAATATTTGCCAACTTTCCATTCGAACTTAAGAAAGTGGCTGGCAATAGTATTGACGCGGCTCACAGCATCTCGCGAAACATTTCAGAAGGATATTGTCGTCGCAGTTTGAAAGAATACCTGAATCATCTAAATATTGCATTGGGTTCCTGCGGCGAATTTCATTCTTGCTACAGCAGTTGCAGGCAAGCCGAGCAAATTACAGCGGATGACCACCAGCAGCTGGACCAGCTGCATTATAAAGTTGAAAATGCGTTACTTAAACTGATCTAATCTCTTCAAAAAAAGCAAACCGATAAAAAGTGGCAAGATAACTTTCACTCTTAGTGAAGACTATGCTGCGCCCTGCAATTCATATCCGTTATCATATTGCGGCCATCTTTCCTGCGCATTGGATCCAATTCATAGCTCAATACCAAACAATGAAGTTAGGCGTTTTTGACCATTATTCCATGATTCCAACATTCCATCATTCCAGGCAAGCGGCATGTATCCAGTTCCGTTTAAAGCTGTATGATTTCAAATACTATAGAAATTGCGAGATGTTATTGGGTGCCGATGAAAAACGGCCGAAAAGTTTTTTCATCCTTTTCAAGCGCGCTGCGAATTTCTTCCAGAAGCCGGGTTTTTGCTCCCGGTAGGCGGCCTTCCAGGTTGATATAGTTGGTGTAATGGTCGCTGGCAAGATATGATGAGACCTCTAAATCCCGGATGAGCATGTCGGTTTCCCGCAGGATTTCATGGGGACTCAGCATGCTAAAAGAACCCTTTTGAATCTCGTCCAGAAGCGGTGTGTCGATTTTGGGCACAAAGGTTCGGATTCTGATGAAATGCGGGTCAATGGCATTCAAGACCCGGGCGGTTTCTTTGGCATGCGCCCCGGTTCTTTGCCGGCCGCCGATTCCCATAATGACGTATAGACTCAGTTCCATGCCGGCCTGCATGACCCATTTTCCGGCCTCGATCTGCTCGCGGCTGTCGGTTCCCTTTCTGATTTGCTTCAAAATTACATCGTCACCGGATTCCAGGCCCACGTGGATTCGGGACAGACCGGCTTCGGCCAGACGTTTCAACCCCTGCGGACCTTTTTTATGGATATACTGCGAAGAACCGTAGACCGTGATACGCTCCAAGCCCGGGAACACTTGTCCGGCAAAGCGGCAGATTTCGCAAAGATCTTCCGTTTGCATGGCAATCGTGTTGCCGGCCGGAAAAAAGAGGGTGCGAATATTGGGTCCGTAGGCGTCCCGCGCCGCTGCAAGATCCTCCTTGATTTCATTCACGGAGCGCACACGATATTTGGGACCTTTTTTATACACCATGCAGAAGGTACAGCGATTGTGGGGGCAGCCGACCGTTGCCTGGATCAACAATGAATCCGCCTCGCTGGGAGGGCGGTATATGGGACCTATATAGCGCATTCAGTGTCTTAAATATGGATTCTTTGCATTTTATGAAAAACCTTTTCACCACG
>CAYTBC010000043.1:0-27927 GCA_964435765.1 uncultured Desulfosarcina sp. | reverse complement strand
TGCCATACTCGGTTTGCCTGTGGCATAAAAAACCTGAATGGTTGCAGCCTCGACGCATCTGATTACCCCCCACAGAGTCAGTATCTGTAACGCCGGCACCATGGACATCCATTTTTCTCCCAGAAGCAATTGTGTAAAATCCGGTGCCAGAAGAAATATTAGTCCGGATATGGGAAAGCACAGAAATGTCACAAGTTGTAAAACCCTAAAGTAGGCATTCCTTAATCTTGCAATGTCTCCCTGCAGCTTAGAATAGGCCGGAAAGGTGATAGTGGCCACAAAATTGCTAATTTCGGTTGCAGGCGCACTGGATAAAAGGTAGGCCATCTGATAAAGGCCCAGGGCGGCAGCTCCTAAGAGCTTGCCGACAACCGCATCATCACCTTCGGTGATCAGAAATACTAAAATGCTTGAACCGAAAAACCATTTCCCGATGCTCAGTAATTCTTTGATCTTTGCAGAGTCAAAATTCAATTTGGGCCAATACGGATGAAGAAGATAGGAAACGATTGATTTTATCAATGCACCGGCTAAGGTTCCGTATACAAGTGCCCAAACGCTTTTCAGGGTGAGGACCAGGGCTACTGATACGATTAGATTGGTTAGTATCGAACTCACTTTTAAATAAAAAAGTTTATCGAAAAGCATTTCCTTCTGAAAATATACGGTACAAATATTTTCAGCACCCAGAAATAATTGGATAAATGCAATGGCTTTTATCAGTTCTTTAACTTCTGGCCTTCCAAAAAAAATAGCAATCGGCGTTGCGCCAAAATACAGGAGGCCAAATAGTAATAGCGAGCGCATTACGTTCACAATCCAGGCACTATCCAGATAGCCCTTAAGGTCCTCCTTTTTTTGTATAAGTACAGAAGAAACACCGGTAACTGAAAAATTTTCCACTAAGTTGAAGGCCAGAACAGCTATTCCAAATAGACCAAAATCATCAGGAGAAAGAATTCGCGCCAGGATGAATGTTCTTAAAAGCCCCAGTCCCCTTTGGATGATTTTGCATCCAAACATCCACATGCTGCCTTTTACCGCACGATGTGCAAGAGATTTTTCCAAATTATCATTCACCTTTTGGCATTTGGATTATAAAATGAAGAGCGCCAAAGTGGCCTGTAATGAAGTTTAGACAGCTCCGCCCTGTCGATTACATCGTCAAAAAATATTTAACATACTATTTTTTTTATTAATTTTTAAAAAACCCCATCAAATTTCAGCTCGCGAACCACCAAATTGATTAATTTCGCAAAATCAAAACCGGAATTATGAATCTCTTTTCAGTTCTTTGAGAATCGGGGCTTCACGCAAATTACCCTTAGAATGTGAGTACAAATCACAGAAATTACTGCAAATTGCGTGCCTGTTCACAGGTGGGATCGACCTATGCTGGATGATCGGTTAAGGCGGATTGTTTAGAAATAAAAATGGTTATAACGCATTGAACTTTTTAATTTTATAAGAAAATGGACCCAATTAAGGACAATCCATCGAAATTTTCCCGGCTTCAATTTTCAAGACATAGGAAAACCGAATTATTTGAGGGGCGCTGTAAGACTTATTTGCAAATACTTTACCGCGCAAATGCCTGGCAAAATTCGGAGGATATTAAACGCCAGGCTCATGGATGAGTAACAACTTTTTATAATTATTTTTATACTTATAACAATTCTAAATAGCTACGATAAAATGAACGACTGATTCTTAAACATTTAAGGATTTATTGCGAATAATTTCAGGGCTATTTCCGCCAGATTATTGACGGTTTTAACTTAAATTGGTTGTTATGGCTTGTATCCAGGAGTCTTTTCAGAGCTCAATTTCAATTTAAAATGAATAAGCAATCTTTGGATATCTTTTAAATGATTTCAAATCTATTATTTCCACTTAAATTAAGTATGTTAAAATGATTATAAAAATAAAGTCTCACCAAACTGCCCTAACTTTTTTGTATTATACCCTAAAATCCCAACCCAGGATTTTTTACTCCACATCCCTCCACCCCTCCAAAACCTCCGCTAACCTTTTTAAGACCCGAAAAATATTTCTGATATTTGAAGGCCTTTGCATTTTTTTCTTGACACTCTCGGAGATCTATCCTTTAATAGGGAGTAAAGTGGAGTAAAGTGGATCATAATGTTTCGAGGAAGCTCTTATCATACCCTTGATGCCAAGGGACGGCTGATTATACCGGCCAGATTTCGCGAGGTCATCAGGGCCGACGGCCATGATAGCGTCGTGGTTTCACGCATGGACAGCTGTCTGCTGGCTTATCCTTTTGAAGAATGGCAGCAGTTGGAAAATAAAATCATGTCCCAGGTCGATAAGAGTGAAAACATGCGCCGCTTCAGGCGGGTGTTCATCGGCGGCGCCCATGAATGCAACTGCGACAAACAAGACCGCATTCTCATTCCCCCCACCCTGCGAGAGTATGCCGGGCTCGACAAGGAAATTGTCCTGGTCGGGGTGCTCGATCATTTTGAAATCTGGTCGCGGGAAGGCTGGGACAGCGAAAGTATGAATCTTGAAGAAGACTTGAAAAAAGAGGAGGTCAGAAACGAAATTGCCAGGTTAGGAATCTGATTTTATGTCATACCGACATATCCCTGCAATGTTGAACGAGGTGGTCTCCTATTTGGATTGCAGGCCGGGCAACACCTGTATTGACTGTACTCTGGGCGGTTGCGGCCATGCCAGGGCGATTTGTGAAAAAATCAGCCCCGGCGGTTTGTTTATCGGCATTGATCAAGACATCGATGCCATTGCCAACGCTGAAAAAGTCCTGCAAAATCATTCGGCCGAGATCCATCTGTTTCACGGCAATTTTTACCGCCTCCCTGAAATTCTGGAAAAATTTAACATTGCATCTGCAGACGGCATCTTGCTGGATCTGGGGGTGTCGTTGCATCAGATAGAAGACAGCGGCCGGGGATTTAGTTTCATGCGCGATGAACCTCTTGATATGCGGATGGATGTTCGATCAGCGGACACGGCCGCAAGTTTCGTCAACAATTTGGCGCAGAATGATCTGGCAAAAATCTTCAAAGAATACGGAGAGGAACGCTGGGCCGGTCAAATTGCGCGCAACATCGTCAATATCCGGCGGCAAACCGCCATTCGCACCAGCAAACAGCTGGCTCAAATTGTTGTAGATTCAATTCCGCGGCGAGCGGCGTCCAAACAAAAAATCCATCCTGCCACCCGGGTGTTTATGGCGCTGCGCATCGCAGTCAACCGCGAACTGGAAAGGCTTGCAAGCTTTATGGAATACGCGGTGGATTTTCTAAATCCCGGCGGCCGCCTGTGCGTGCTGTCGTTTCATTCATTAGAAGACCGCATTGTAAAGCAGCGGCTGAAGGCCCTTAATAAAGGATGCACCTGTCCACCGCAGTTGCCGCGGTGTGTTTGTGGCCAAAAACCGCAGATTCGCATTCTGACAAAAAAGGTGGTGCGACCGACGGACGAAGAAATTGCCGCCAACCCCATGGCCCGAAGCACGCGGTTGCGGGCAGCTGAAAAAATATAAGATCTGTGTCTAAAAACCTAAAAAATATCAAGAAACAGCGCATTAAGCGCGATCCGAAAGCGATCATGACCTGTCTGGTGATCATGCTGGTGTTTATTGCTGAACTTTTGTTTTACACCTGGTGCCGAGTGCAGAGCGTTAAAATGAAATATGACATCGCCGAATTAACAGAGACTTCCCGGAAACTTTCGGCCATGCAGGACAGTTTAAAAATCGAACTTGCGCGTCTCAAGTCACCCCAGCGCATTGCCAAGATCGCCAGAACCCAATTGGGTCTGATTACACCCACGCCGAAGCAGACCATTGTTCTGCCATAGGTGGAAATGCTGATGGAAAATAAATATTTCAAACTTCGAATCCTGCTGGTGGGTCTTTTATTTGTGGCTGCCTTTGGGGTCATCGCCGCCAAAGCGATTCATTTGCAAATATACCGCAGCCAATGGCTGTCTCAGGTTGCATCAGATCAATATGAAAGATCGTTGACAACCTCCGGCAAACGCGGAGTTATTTACGACCGCAACCTGCAGGCCATGGCGGTCAGCATTGATGTAACCTCTGTCGCTGCCTCTCCGGCCCGGATAAAAAACGTTAAAACCACCGCAGCGGCTCTGGCCAAAATTTTGAAAGTGGACGCCGGTTCGATCCGGAAAAAGCTGGCGGTCGACAAATCGTTTGTTTGGATCAAGCGCAAAACGACAGCCAAAGAAACCAGCATGGTCCGAGACCTGAAGCTGCCGGGCATCGAATTTATCCAGGAATACAACCGGTATTATCCGAACACGACCCTGGCCGCCCAGGCGCTGGGCTTTACCGGTTTGGACGGTGAAGGTCTGGAAGGCCTCGAGTTTTACTACAACCAACAGCTCAAGGGCGCCGACCAGAATTTTACGGTTTTCAAAGACGCCCTGGGCAACGGATTTAGTCCCGAAGACAATCAATTGGCAACTGACAGCGGTCGCAATCTGGTGCTGACCATTGACAGCAACGTCCAATATATAACCGAAAGCGCGCTGCTGGAAGCTGCAACGGAATATTCGGTCGGCTCTGCCATGGCAATCGTCATGCAGCCGCGCACGGGGGCCATTCTATCAATTGCCCATTATCCGACCATCAACCCGAATTCCTATTTGAGCTTCGACCGGTCCGGGTGGCGCAACCGGGCAATCACCGATCCCTTTGAACCGGGCTCAACCATGAAAATCTTCAGTGCGGCCGCCGCCCTGGAGTATGGCAATCTTAAGCCGGATTCTATTTTCTATTGTGAAAACGGCGCCTATAAAATTGGAAAAAATGTGGTCCATGACATCCACAAGCACGGATGGCTCTCCCTGCAACAAATCATTAAATTTTCGAGCAACATCGGCGCGGTAAAAATCGGCGAGCAGGTGGGCGCCAAAAAACTGTATCAAACCTTTCGCAATTTCGGATTCGGCTCCAAAACCGGGATTGACTGCCCCGGAGAAACCACCGGCAATCTGTCCCACTATACATCCTGGTCGGACATCGACAGTGGTGCCGCTGCTTTCGGTCATGGCATTGCCGTTTCGGCGATTCAATTGATCACGGCGGTTTCGGCCATCGCCAATGACGGGATTCTTATGAAACCCTATATCGTTAAAGAAATTACCAATCAAAACGGTCAATCCATCCAACGTTTTCTGCCACAGAAAGTCCGACAGGCAATTTCCGCCAGAAATGCCGGAATAGTGAAAAATATAATGAAAACAGTTATCACCGAAGGCGGCACCGGTGTGAATGCCGCGCTTGAGGGCTATTCGGTCTGCGGCAAAACCGGCACGGCCCGCAAGCTTGACGAAACCGGTAAATACTCGGCCAGCAAACATGTCGCGTCATTTGTGGGGTTTACACCCAGCCATAATCCGGAAATTGCCATTCTGGTGGTCATGGATGAGCCTAAGGAAAATTATTACGGCGGTGTTGTCGCCGCACCGATCTTCAAAAAAATTGCGCAACAGACCCTAAATTATTTAAATGTTCCACCGGAGAGCGACACAACCAAATTCAGAGTATCCGTCCAAAACAAGGTGAGCGGTTGAAGCTTTCGATTCTACTAAAAGCAATTGAGCCCATCGGTATATACGGCCTGAAGGCGGCGCGCAAATCTCAGCATGCCGGCGCTCTTGAAGAAGTCCGCTATGCGCTTAGCGCTATGCTCTCCGCCGACATGCCGGATCCCGAAATCGGCTCGATTCATTACAGGGCCCAGGAAGTTGCGCCGGGTGGTCTGTTTGTTGCCGTCAAGGGCCAAACCGCTGACGGTCATACTTTTATCGGCCAGGCGCTTGAAAAGCAGGCTGCTGTCATTGTTGTTCAAAATGAGGTGGATCCGTTTTTATTAATAGGAGGGCGTGCCGCCGCCAATCAGGATCCGATCATTATCCGGATGGCCAACACCCGCCTGGCGCTGGCCGATCTGGCGGCCCGGTTTTACAATCACCCGTCCGAGCATCTGACCCTGATCGGAATAACCGGAACCAACGGCAAGACCACTGTCGCATATTTAATCGAAAGTATCCTGTTGGCAGCCGGTTTCAAGACGGGTGTGATCAGCACCATTAATTATCGCTATGGCGGCAAAACCTTCTCCAACCCGATGACAACGCCCGAATCTTTAGACCTGCAGAGGATTTTATCGGAAATGTTATCGGCCGGCGTCACCCATGCGGTTATGGAAGCATCTTCGCATGCCATGGAACTTTACCGCATTCAGGGCTGTAGTTTTGATGTGGCCGTCTTTACGAACTTGAGCCAAGACCATCTCGACTTTCACGGCGACATGTCATCATACTGGTCCAGCAAAAAAAAATTATTCACCGAATATTTGAACAAGGGACCCAAAAAAGAAATTGCAACCGCGGTCATCAATTGCGACGACCCCAAAGGCCGGGAGCTGGCAAATATTCTGTCAATACCAACGATTAAGACCGGCTCGGCTCCCGACTGTGAAATTACGGCCGAAACCTCCCAACATGGATTCGTGGGCACCCATGGGAAGGTTACCACCCCCCGGGGGGGTTTTGATTTCAAAACCCCCCTGGTGGGGATTCACAACGTCGAAAACATTCTCAGTGCCGCCGGCGCTGCCACCGCACTTGAAATCGCGCCGGCTGTCATCAAAGCCGGTCTTGAAAAACTGGCGGCCATACCCGGGCGGCTGGAGAGCATCACCAATCGCAGCGGAAGATACGTATATGTCGACTTTGCTCATACCCCGGATGCACTAGAAAATGCCATATCGGCCTTAAAAGCGATTGCACCGGCCCGGATCATCTGTGTCTTTGGATGCGGCGGTGACCGCGACAGAGCCAAACGTCCCCTGATGGGAGAAATCGTGGCAAGGCTTTGCGACCTGTCCATCGTTACATCGGACAACCCCCGCACGGAAGAACCCATGGCTATCATTGACCAGATAATTCCCGGCATCCAAAAGACGGACGGAATCCAGTATTCGGCCCAAAATCTAAAGGAGGGGTTTCAAAAAAAAGGCTATGTCGTCGAGCCTGACAGGCGGAAGGCCATTGAATTGGGCATCATCGCGTCCCGACCGAGTGATGTTGTCCTGATTGCTGGCAAGGGTCATGAACCGTACCAGATCATCGGCAAAACCGTCATCGACTTTGATGATCGCGAAGAAGCCAGGAAGGCGCTGGTGAAGCTGGATGCTTGATGCTGGGTACACAACAGGCGCAGGGCTCAGGGCGCACGGCCCACGGTAGGGGCAAAACACGTGGAACAAGAAAAAGATTCACTTTCCGCTAACCATAAGTCAGCCAATAGGAGTGATCGGAATATAAACGAGACGGCTGAAACGGACAACCAACAACAGACAACTAACAACATACAATGACTGACAGTCATCCCATACCCTGGACAACCCGGGAGATTCTTGCAGCGACGCAGGGCGAGCTGTTAGGCGGCGAGTTGGAGCGCACTTTTTCACAGGTTTTTATTGACTCGCGTAAAGTCTCTGCCGACGGAGTTTTTGTGGCCATCATCGGAGATGTCCATGACGGCCATAGCTTCGCCTCAGAGGTCGTCGAAAAGGGGGTGCGCGGTCTTGTCGTCAGCCGCGATAAAACTCAGCAGCTGCCCGTTTCGGCCTGGAAGCAAATCGGGGTCGTGTGTATCGCGGTTGCAGACACCACCCGCGCCCTGGGAGATATGGCGGCCTTCAACCGGCGGCGTTCGGCGACATCAGTCGTGGCGATAACAGGATCCAATGGCAAAACCACCACCCGCCAGATGACCGCCGGTGTGGTTTCACAGCAATTCAAAACACTGGCGACCGCCGGCAATTTCAACAACGCCATTGGGTTGCCCTTGACTCTGCTCGGACTGGAAGCCGACCACCAATGGGCGGTGGTGGAGTTGGGGACCAACAACCCCGGCGAAATCGCCGGGTTGGCGAAAATATGCACACCGGATATCGGTGTCATTACCAACATCGGTCCGGCGCACCTGGAGGGTTTGGGATCGCTGGAAGGGGTTGCCCGGGAAAAAGGATCGCTTTTAAAGTGTCTGCGGGCGGGCGGCAAAGCCGTTCTGAATGCCGATGATCCGCGCGTGCGGCAATTAGCAGGCCGGACAAACAACGCCGTGCACCTTTATGGGGTGTCTGAAGATGCCGCTGTCAAGGCCGTGCAAGTGGAGGAAGCACCCGACGGCATCGGCTTTACGCTCAAAATCGCCGCAGAAAGTATTTCCATCCGGTTGAATTCTCCCGGCCGATTTATGGTCAGCAATGCACTGGCAGCGGCGGCCGTGGGGCATCTGATCGGTTTGTCCGTCGCCGCGATCAAGGCGGGTTTGGAATCGTTTCAACCCGTTGCCGCCCGAATGAACATCGTACACGCTCCAGGCGGCATCCACATAATCGATGACACTTACAACGCCAACCCGGATTCAATGAAAGCCGCCCTGGCGACACTTTCAAGAATGAGCGGCGGAGCCAGGGCTGTTTTTGTCGCCGGCGACATGCTCGAACTCGGTCGGCAGGCGCCATCGCTGCATAACCAGCTCGGCCGCCTGGCAGCCGAAGCCGGCATCAGCAGGCTGTATGCAAGGGGTGCGTTCGCCAATTTGGTGGCTGCCGGTGCCCGAGAGCAGGGTCTGCCGGCGGCGAACGCAATAACCGGCTCCCGGGAGGAAATCGTCGCGGACTTGATCAAATGGCTGCAACCCGGCGACTGGGTCCTGGTGAAGGGATCGCGCGGAATGGCAATGGAAAAGGTGGTCGAAGGGCTTAAAGCATGGGCCGAAGGATCTCAGGGTTAATCATGTTCAACTCTGATAAACCTGAAACAACAAATATCAAATCACAAATAACAAATCATATCCAATGACCAAAACACAATTTCAAAACATAGAGATACTACTGAATATGCAAATTATCTGGTTTCGGACGTTCGAATTTTGAATTTGTTATTTATTTGGAATTTGATGATAGGGGTTTGGTGCTTTGCTATACAATAAACAAACAGCTGCGCGATAAACGAAGTAATAAAAAGACATAAATTATTATGCTTTACCACCTACTATATCCGCTGCATACGACATTTACGGTCTTTAACGTATTTCGCTATATTACCTTCAGAACCATTTATGCCAGCTTGACGGCCTTTTTCATCTGCTTTCTGCTGGGCCCCTGGATGATCCGCAAACTGGCCAACATGCAGGTGGGGCAATACATCCGCGATGACGGACCCAAATCACACTTGGGCAAGGCCGGCACGCCAACCATGGGCGGCACCTTGATCATTTTATCCGTCACGATTTCCGTTCTGCTGTGGAGCGATTTGACCAATTATTTTGTGTGGATCGTTTTGTTTGTGACCCTCGGATTCGGACTGATCGGATTTATCGATGATTATCTGATGCAGGTCAAAAAGCAAAGCAAAGGCTTAACCGTGCGCAAAAAACTGATCCTGCAGGCGATTGTCGCCCTGATCACCGGCTATCTGGTGTACGCCAGTCCGAATTTTTCAACCGTAGTTACGATACCGTTTTTTAAAAATGCTTCGCCGAATTTTGGCTGGGTTTATATTCTATTTGCGGCCTTCGTCATTGTCGGCGCATCCAACGCCGTCAATCTGACCGACGGCCTCGATGGTCTCGCCATCGGGCCGGTAATCATCGCCGCGGCAACCTATATGATTTTTGCCTATGTTTCCGGGAATGTCAAAATTGCCGCTTATCTACAGTTGAATTACGTACCCGGTGCCGGAGAATTGAGCATCTTCTGCGGCGCCCTGGCCGGCGCCGGTCTCGGTTTTCTGTGGTTCAACGCCTATCCGGCTCAAATATTTATGGGCGACGTCGGCTCCCTCTCACTGGGTGCGTTTCTGGGAACGGTTGCCGTTATCACCAAACAAGAAATTTTATTGGCTCTGGTGGGCGGTCTGTTTGTCATAGAGGCCCTGTCCGTCATCTTCCAGGTCGGATTTTTCAAAATGACCAGCGGCAAGCGCATATTCAGAATGGCGCCCCTGCATCATCATTTTGAATTGAAGGGCTGGCCGGAGCCCAAGGTGATCGTTCGCTTCTGGATCATTGCCATTGCCCTGGCCCTGCTGGCCATGAGCACCCTGAAACTCAGGTAGCCGGAGGCGGATTTGGGCTATTGATCATAAGTTATTGGTTATTGGACGGCATATCTATGATCCGTAAATCATGAACCAGCAACTTATAACCATTAACCAAGAACTAATAACTATTAACCAATAACTAATAGTCAAGCTCCGACCGTCTCCGCTTCTGCTCAGGTCTTGCCCTCCTGCCGGCAGGAGCGGGACGGTCGGGTTGGAACAGAAGGGGAAATTGATGGGTTGCCGTCAATTTTCAATCTTAAATCGAAAACATTCAATTCATTGACTATGCAGCTAACCGAAAAAAAGACGGTTGTCGTGGGTCTGGGAGTCACCGGGATCGCCGCCGCCCAATTCCTAAAAAACAGGGGGGCGGCGGTGACTGTAAACGACCTGGCAACGGAAGCCGGCCTGGGGTCTCGGGCGCAGCAAATCCGGGCAATGGGTATCCCTATGGAGTTGGGCCGGCACAAAGCCGAAATCTTTGACCAAGCGGATCTGATCGTTTTGAGTCCGGGTGTTTCGCACACCATCCCGCCGGTTCTTCAGGCCCAACAGCGGGGAGTGCCGGTCATCGGGGAGATTGAACTGGCATCGCGCTTTATCCGCCAGCCGATTGTGGCGGTCACCGGCACCAACGGAAAAACTACCACCACCGAGCTGTTGGGCGATATGCTCGCGCGGTCCGGTTTCAAAGTGTTCGTCGGCGGCAATATCGGCAATCCCCTGATCGGCTATGCCGATGGGGAGCAGTGGGCGGATGTGATCGTGGCCGAGATCAGCAGCTTTCAGCTGGACACCATTGAGAGCTTCAGACCCCGGATCGCCGTTCTGTTAAACATTACCGCCGATCATCTGGACCGCTACCCGAATTTTGAAGCTTACGCCGCATCCAAGATCCGGCTTTTTGAAAACCAGCAGGCCGATGACACCGCCGTCTTAAACGGTTCCGATGCCTTGGTGCGCTCACTCACCGATCGGATCAGAAGCAAAAAACTGTATTATGATTCTCTTAATAATAATGAGGAAGGAGCGCTAATTAGCGAAACGCGGATAACTTTCCGCTTCATGGATTCAAGCGGACCCGACACTCAATTCCGCATTCCGCATTCCGCATTCCGAAATCAGCTCTCTCTGGATCTTTCCAGCCTAAAATTGACGGGGCGCCACAATCTGGAAAACGCCTGTGCCGCCAGCCTGGCCGCCCTGGCAGCCGGCGCCAGTCCGCAGGCGATTCAGGGTGCCCTGGATCAATTTCAGGGCAGTGCCCATCGCCTGGAATATGTCGACACCGTCGGTGGCATCGATTTCTTCAACGACTCCAAGGCAACGAATGTGGACGCAGTTGCGCGGGCCCTGGAATGTTTTACCAAACCGGTGATCCTAATCATGGGCGGACAGGATAAAGGCGGCAATTTCAAAAACCTGCAGGAGGTGGTGTCCCGCAAGGCGAAAAGCCTGATTGTCATGGGCCGGGCGGCCGACCTGATTCGGGCCGCCCTGGAAGATACGACTCCGACGGCATCGGCCGCATCCATGACGGAAGCTGTTGAAAAGGCTTACGGGGCCGGTTCACCCGGTGCTGTGGTTCTGCTTTCACCCGGCTGTGCAAGTTTTGATATGTATGCCAATTATGGCCGGCGGGGGGATGACTTTAAAAAAGCGGTCGCAAACTTGAAACGGAAGATTCCAGCATGAATGCCGAGAAGCAAAGCGCATATAATGTCTCATACGACATCGGACTGCTGTTTCCGGTCCTTTTCCTGGTCGGTATCGGCATCGTCATGGTGTACAGCGCCAGTTCGGCTCTGGCGCTGAAAAAATTCGGCTCAGACTATCTGTTTTTAAAAAAGCAGGCGCTTTTCGCCCTGTTTGGCCTTATCGGGCTGGTCGTTTGCCGCCATTTCCCGTATCGGTGGTATCGTCCGCTGACATATCCCATGCTTGGGCTGGCTCTCATTTTTCTGATTGCGATCCAGTTCACCGAATTCGGCAGTGCCGCCGGCGGCTCGGCAAGATGGCTGCGTTTCGGAAAAATATCGTTTCAGCCGTCGGAATTTGCACGGTTTGCGCTGGTAGTGTTTCTGGCCTACTCTCTGGAAAAAAAAGGTCCCAAACTCAAAGAGTTTTCCATCGGGTTTTTGCCGCATTTTATCGTTTTCGGTGTGTTTGCCGTCTGCATTATCCTGCAGCCGGATTTTGGCTCCGTCGTCATACTCGCCGTCCTGACCTGGATGATGATGTTTGTCGCCGGCGTGCGCAGCATTCATCTGGCTGGCGTGCTGCTGCCGCTTTTGCCGATTGTCTACTTTGTTCTATTCAACGCCGAATACCGCATCAAAAGAATTTTAAGCTTTTTGAACCCCTGGCAATATTCGGCGGATGAAGGCTACCAGATTGTCCATTCTTTGATGGCGTTTGGCAGCGGAGGGTTATGGGGCGCGGGGATCGGCAAAGGTTATCAGAAACTATTCTACCTGCCGGAGCCCCATACGGATTTCATCTTTTCGATTATTGGTGAGGAGTTCGGCCTGATGGGGGTTCTGATTATCATCGGGCTGTATGTCTGGATTCTTGCCAAGGGCATTCAAATTGCCCGCAGCGCCCCGGACACCTTCGGATCACTGATGGCCTTCGGTCTGACGGCGGCCCTGGGCCTGCAAATCTGCATCAACATGGGGGTCACCCTGGGACTGCTGCCGACCAAGGGGCTCACCCTGCCCTTTTTAAGTTACGGCGGAACATCGTTGCTGTTGAATATGGCCTCCATCGGTATTTTGATGAACATCAGAGCGGCAAGAAACAGATCAACACAACAACAAACATAAATATTATGTCAATGTCAAATAATCCGGCAAATGGATTTGATAGCATGAAGCTCAAAGTTCACAGCTCAAAGAACGGAAGGATTCTTTCCGCTTGCCTTTCAGCTTTCAGCTTTCAGCTTTTAGCTACTTTTTCCAATGATCGCCAAAGACCACACGGAGATTATGGTAATTCCGGGCTGCCATTCAATCACCCTTTGCGAATTGTCATTGCCGGCGGCGGAACCGGAGGGCACCTTTTCCCCGGAATCGCCATTGCCCAGGAGTTTCAAAATCGCAATTCAGAAACTCAAATCATTTTTGTCAGCACCGGCAACCGGCTGGAAAAAGCCGTGCTTGCCAAAGCCGGATTTAAGCTTCAAACCATCCCGGCGGGCGGCATTAAAGGCCGGGGGTTATGGAACCAGGCAGTGTCTGCCCTGAAAATACCCGCAGGTATTTTGGAATCCAGCCGGATTTTGAAAAATTTCTCCCCGGATCTGGCCATTGGCCTCGGCAGCTATTCGGCCGGTCCGGTTATCATCGGCGCCTGGCTGCGGCGGATTCCCATCGCTATTCAAGAACAAAACATATTGCCGGGGATTACCAACCGAATTTTGGCGCGGTTTGCCGACCGCATTTACATTTCCTTTGAACATACCCAAAACCGCTGGGACTCCCCCAAGGTCAAATGGACGGGCAATCCGGTGAGACGGGAACTTTTAGCTTATGCCGGCGGACGCGCAAAGAAAGATCAAACCGATCGGCAGCTTTTTACGGTTCTGATTATCGGCGGCAGCCAGGGCGCCCACAGAATCAACACCGCGGTTCTGGAAGCTTTAGAACTCCTGCAGGAAAAAGATCAACTGCAATTTGTGCATCAGACCGGCACAGCGGATGAACCGGCGATTCGCGAGGGCTACCGTCGCCACCAGGTCAAATGCACGGTTCAACCGTTCTTTGACAACATGGCCGAGTTGTACAACCGGGCCGACCTCTTAATCTGCCGGGCCGGGGCGACCACGGTGGCCGAGATCACGGCTCTGGGAAAAGCAGCTATTTTTATTCCCTTTCCATTTGCCGCCGATGACCACCAGGTCCTCAATGCAGGCAGCTTGGCAGATGCGGGCGCCGCTGAATTGATTGTCGAAAAGGATCTTGACGGCCGAATTCTCAGCGAAAAGTTGGCGTATTACTTAGCCCACCCGTCTGCGCTGGAAGCTATGGCCGCCAAGGCACGGCGTTTCGGTCATCCGGACGCCGCCGCCAATATCGTGGACGACTGCTATCAATTACTGTCGGCTTAAGAAGGTGATGATTTGTTGAAAAACACATGGCCCAAAACGCGCAACACGCAACCCGTAACACGCAACGCGGAACACGCAACCCGCAACCCGCAGCACGGAACATGAAACCATGTACTTAAAAAAATATCATATCCATTTTGTGGGAATCGGCGGTATCGGCATGAGCGGCATCGCCGAACTGCTGCTGAATCTCGGCTACAAGGTCTCAGGCTCTGACTTGAAGCTGTCCGATATTACCGACCGTCTCAAAGATCTGGGCGGCATTATCTTTGAGGGGCATCAGGCCGAACAAATCAAGGGCGCTGATGTCGTCGTGATATCGTCTGCCGTTAAAAAGGACAACCCTGAAGTGCTGGCAGCCCAGCATGCGTCGATTCCAGTCATTCCCCGCGCAGAAATGCTGGCCGAGTTGATGCGCTTAAAGTACAGCATCGCTGTCGCCGGTGCCCACGGCAAAACCACAACCACCTCGATCGTCGCTTCGGTATTGGCCCGGGGCGGGCTTGACCCGACGGTGGTCATCGGCGGCAAGCTGAAGGGAGTTGGTTCCAATGCCGTCCTGGGACAGGGCGAATTTATTGTTGCCGAAGCTGACGAAAGCGACGGTTCTTTTTTAAAATATTCACCTGCCATTGCCGTGGTGACGAATATTGACAGGGAGCATCTGGATTTTTACCCGGATCTGGAAGCCATCAAATCCGTATTTTTGGATTTTATAGACCGCATCCCCTTTTACGGTCTTGCAATTCTTTGTCTGGACAACGAGCCGATTCAGAATCTAATCCCTGCCATCAAAAAGCGCTATACCACCTATGGCATGAGTTCCCAGGCAGATTTCCAGATCCGGGATGTCGAATTTGAAAAACGGCAAAGCCACTTCACTGTTTACAACCAGGGAAAAAAATTGGGCCGCATCACGCTGAATTTGCCGGGCATCCACAACGTCTACAACGCCACGGCCAGCATTGCGGTGGGCATCGAACTGGATGTGCCGTTTGCCGCCATTAAAAGTGCGCTTGAAACCCTCGAAGGGGTCCAGCGCAGGATGGAAATTAAAGGAGAAGTCGGCGGCATCACGGTTGTGGACGATTACGGGCACCATCCCACCGAAATCAAAACCACGCTGGAAGCCGCCGTGAATTGCTGGCCCGACCGGCGCAAGGTTGTTGTGTTTCAACCCCACCGCTACACCCGGACCCAGGCATTATTCGATGATTTTACCCGCTCATTCTATCAGTCCGATCTGCTGCTAGTGTTGCCGATCTATGCCGCCAGCGAACAGGAAATTGAGGGGGTCAGCGGAGAGCGCCTTTGTAAAAGCATCCAGGCCCACGGGCACAAAGACGTAGTGTACGTTCAGACGAAGGAAGATGCGGTCGTCTTTTTGAAGGATCACTTAAAAGCAGGAGACATATTGCTGACCCTGGGTGCCGGTGATGTGTGGAAGGTGGGAATGGGCATATTGAAAGTGCTGCAATGAAGGTGGAAGGCGGAGGGCCGGCATAAAAGCGAAGGTTGGAAGATGGGAAGGTGAGAAGGTGGGAGACGGATCAAAAAACAGATAGAATTCCTTTTATTTAACTTAATCAACTTAATCAAAGAGCACCGTGAATTTATTTAAACGTAAAACGCCGCGCAAAAATTACCGTATCGGCCAAAAAGCCAGGCGTCGGTTCAAGCTTTTAGGCCGGATTCTGCTGGTGTTCAAGGTGACGGCAACCGCTGCGGCCCTGGCGGGCATGACCGGGTTTTTCATTCTGGTTTACGACCTTTTGATCCAGTCTGATTATTTTGCAACCGACCAGGTAATCATCGAAGGAGCCCGGCGGCTGACGCCGGAGCAGGTCGCCCGGCAGGCCCAGGTTCACCGGGGCGACAATGTCCTGGCGGTAAATCTCACGCTCGTCCGAAAGCGGCTGCTGGCCCATCCGTGGATTGCCGAGGCCGAGGTCAGCCGGGAAATTCCTTCCCGCCTGGTCATCCGCGTTAAGGAACAACAGGCCCTGGCAGTGGTCGATTTCGGTCAAAAATTTTTAATCAACGACCAAGGCCAGATATTTAAAGAGTGGGAGCCGATGGATCCCGACAATCTGCCGGTCATCAGCGGACTCAATGTCTCGGATCTGGGCGTTTACGGGCAGCTGCCGCAATCAAAAGACAGCGGCGCTGCGGTAATCTCGGCGCCGTTTAAGGCCGTAATGCAGGTTTTGCAGCTGGGCCTGGAACACAACAGCATTCTGCCGAATCGACTCGTCAGGCGAATTAGCGTCGACCGGCAGATCGGCCTCACCATTTACGCCTTTGACAGCCTCAAGGCCATTAATCTTGGATACAGCGACTATACCGGCAAGTATCATATGCTGGCAAATTTATTTTCGTATCTGGATCGTCAGGGAAGCATTTCTGATTTTGATCGCATTGATCTGAATAATTTACATCGTATTGTCGTTAATCCGATTAAGGTGGATTCCGACAGCGAGGGATCATAAGGAGAAAGCGTATGCGTCGGCAAGAGGACATTATCGTGGGCCTTGATATCGGAACGACTAAGATCTGTGCCGTTGTCGGTGAAGCGTCCGGATCGGATATCAACATCATCGGTATTGGAACTCATCCTTCCATCGGGTTGCGCAAGGGGGTGGTCATCAACATCGAATCGACGGTGGAATCGATCAAGAAAGCGGTGGAAGAAGCTGAACTGATGGCCGGCTGCGAAATTTCTTCAGTGTATGCGGGCATCGCCGGCGGGCACATCACCGGGTTTAACAGCCGCGGCATTGTTGCCATTAAAGGATCGGAAATTACCGAAAACGATGTCGAAAGGGTCATCGATGCAGCCAG
Source organism: uncultured Desulfosarcina sp. (assembly GCA_964435765.1). GTDB lineage: Bacteria > Desulfobacterota > Desulfobacteria > Desulfobacterales > JAFDCJ01 > JAFDCJ01. Next base: position 10,838 of record CAYTBC010000043.1, on the reverse strand, counting down.
GGCGGTGGCGATTCCAATGGACCGTGAAGTCATTCATGTTCTGCCCCAGGAATTCATAGTCGATGACGAGGCGGGAATTCAAAATCCGGTGGGAATGTCCGGCGTGCGGCTGGAGGCGAAAATACACATCGTTACCGGTGCCGTGGCATCGGCCCACAACATTGTCAAATGCGCCAATCGATCCGGTCTCGATGTTTCCGACATTGTCCTGGAATCCCTGGCGTCCGGTGAAGCCGTGCTGACCGACGAAGAAAAGCAGCTGGGCACCGCGCTGCTGGATCTTGGCGGCGGCACCTCCGACTTGGCTGTTTTTTACGGAAAAAATATCAAACATACTTTTGTATTGGCGTTGGGTGGTGACAACCTGACTAAAGATATCGCCATCGGATTGCGGGCACCCCAGGCTGAAGCCGAAAAAATAAAAACGAAATACGGGACCTGTCTGGCCGGCAGCATCCACAGTGACGAAATGATCGAAGTGTCGGGAATGGGGGGGCGTGCGCCCCGCAAACTCCCCCGGCAAATCCTGGGAGAGATCCTGGAACCCCGGGTGGAGGAAATTTTCGAACTGACCTACCGGGAAATTTATCGGGCCCGCATGGAAAATTCCATTACTTCCGGAGTCGTCTTAACCGGTGGGACTTCCTTGCTGGAGGGCGTTTCGGAAGTGGCGGAATCGGTCTTCAAAGTTCCCACCCGCCTGGGCTCGCCCCAGGGCATCAAAGGACTGGTGGATGTGGTCAACAATCCCATGTATGCCACCGGCGTGGGATTAGTAATATTCGGTGCACGCCGCGGGGATTCAAAAAAATTTCGAATCCGGGATAAAAACATCTTCAACCGGGTGATGACAAGGATGAAGCGGTGGTTTCATGAGGTGGTTTGAAGACGGCAGACAGAAGACAGATGTCAGAAGACGGAGAACAGAGGTCGGAGGTGCTCGAAGTCGGAAGGCAAAATGCGGGGAAAAGGGTTCTGTTTGGCAACTTCCCAGCCTCCCAGCTTCCCGGCTTCCCGGCCTTCGTGAAGATAGAAGATGGAATTCAGAAACGACGAATAACCAATAACCAACAACTAAATTGGGTAGGAGGGCAAACATGTTTACTTACGTTGACAAGGAAAAATCGGCGAAAATCAAGGTGATCGGGGTCGGCGGTGCCGGCGGCAACGCCATCAACAACATGATCGCCTCCAATCTTCAGGGCGTTAAATTCATTGCGGCTAATTCCGATGCCCAAGCGCTGGAAATCTCAAAAGCCCCGATTCGAATTCAACTGGGGGGAACCATCACCGAAGGGCTGGGCGCCGGGGCCAATCCCCAGGTGGGCCGGGATGCCGCCTTGGAAAATGAGGAAGAAATCAGGCAAGCCCTGGCGGACAGTCACATGGTGTTTATTACGGCCGGCTTCGGCGGCGGGACCGGCAGCGGTGCAGCCCCGGTAATCGCTGAAATCAGCAAAGACCTGGGGGCGTTGACGGTGGCGGTGGTAACCCGGCCGTTTTCCTTTGAAGGTAAAAAACGCGCCAAAGTCGCCGACGAGGGAATTGAACTGCTGAAAAAGGTCGTGGATACGGCCATCACCATTCCCAATGACCGTCTGCGGGGGCTGGCATCCAAAAAGGCGACCCTGATGGAAATGTTCGTAAGGGCCGATGAAATCCTGCTGCATTCGGTTAAGGGCATCACGGATCTGATCATGATGCCGGGGGTGGTCAATCTGGATTTTGCCGATGTCAGAACCACCATGTCCAAAGCCGGCATGGCTCTGATGGGCATTGGTATCTCATCAGGTGAGAATCGTGCGGTGGAAGCCGCCGAAAAAGCGATTTCCCATCCTCTGCTGGAGGACATTCCCATTAAAGGCGCCAAGGGAGTATTGATGAATATCACTGCCACCAGCGACATGGAATTCGAAGAGGTTGCCGAGGCATCGGAGTTCATTCACAAAGAAGTGGGCGACGACGCTGAAATTTTCTGGGGTACCTCAGTGGACGAGAGCCTGGGCGATGAGATGAGGGTGACGGTGATCGCAACCGGCATCGGCAAGAAAGTCGAACCGGAACAGCCGCTCGTACAACCGCTGCGGGGAAAAATCAGGGACATCACGCCTGAAGATCTGAATAAAATTATCGATTACGACGAACCGACCTTTATCCGCCAGAAAAGAGCGGTCGGAGAATCGTCGGGGGCCATCTACAGGGGCACCAGCGGTGTGATCATCGGTGACGGCGATTTGGATATCCCGACTTTTTTAAGAAGAAAAGCTGATTAGGAATGTCCGTTATCAGTTGTCGGTTGTCCGTTGATCCCGGGTATTCGCTAAAATATCCAATGGCTGATCTCGAAGGGAGGGTGTTTTTCAGTGCGGCATTGTTTTTAGTGCCTGAAAAGACGGCAGTTTATTGGGGTTGTTGACAGCGTCCGGAACAGCATCATAATACGGATATATAAATACTTTTCCTGATCCAATGCTGCTGCAACAACCATAGGGGAACCGGTTCGCAAGCGAATTGAGGCCATCGCTTTTTTAGACCCAACCGCCAACTGACAGCGGACAACGGACCACCTCCCCCGATGCCCTGCTAAATAAGCTGGGTTATTTTCCTGCAAAATTCAGGTAACAATATGCCGCCGAAATCCGACAAAACGCGTCAACCGCATAGCCGAACCGAAATCGGAACGATCCGAAAATCCTGGCGCTCCAAGATCAGCGTTGCCCTGGTATATCCCAACCGCTATCACGTGGGCATGTCCAGCCTTGGGTTTCAAACCCTGTATCAGCTTTTAAACCGCTATTCCCAGGTCGTCTGTGAAAGAGTGTTTTTGCCGGACGAAAGGACGCCCGCTACCGCTCAACTGACCACCATGGAGTCGGGCCGGCCCGTGGCCGCTGCCGACATTATCGCCATTTCCCTTTCTTTTGAAAACGACTATCCCAATTTACTCACCATTCTGGAAAAATCCGGATTGCCGCTGCGAGCCGAGGACAGAAAGGGCGGACACCCACTGATAATCGCCGGCGGGGTTGCCTGCTTTCTAAATCCTGAACCAATTGCGCCGTTTATTGATTGTTTTCTGATCGGTGAAGCCGAGGAAATTTTGCCCCGCTTTTTTGAAGTCTTTGAGCCGCATTCGGATAAAAGCGCAGTCTTAAAAAACCTGGCGCTCCATGTCCCGGGCGCCTATGTTCCCGGCTTTTACCACACCCACTACCATGACGACGGTACGCTGGCCGCCTTTGACCCGCTGGCCGACGCACCCCGAAAAATTAAACGCGCCCGCCTAAAGGACCTATCGCAAGTTTCCACATGCAGTGCCATCATAACCCCGGATACCACCTTCGAGAGCTCGTTTTTGATTGAAACCGGTCGCGGCTGCCCCCATGGCTGTCGTTTTTGCAGCGCCGGATTCATATATCGGCCGCCAAGATTCCGCCCCGTTGCGTTGCTGGAACAAAATATTGAAGAGGGCGCGCGAATGACAGATCGCATCGGCCTGGTGGGTGCAGCCGTATCGGATCTTCCGGAAATCGAAAAATTGTGCGAGAAATTCCGGGACAAAAATATTCGAATTTCATTCAGCTCCCTGCGCGCTGATTGTCTGACAGACGGTCTGCTGGCAGCCTTGAAGCAAAGCAAAGTCAAGACGGCCACGATTGCCCCGGAGGTCGGCTCGCAGCGCATGCGCGACGTCATCAACAAAGGAATTTCTGAAGAGGACATCCTCAACGCCGCCACGGTGCTGGTGGAAAACGGGATTCCGAACTTGAAACTGTATTTTATGATCGGCCTGCCGACCGAAACCGGAGCGGACGTCGATGCAATCATAAAGTTGGTCAAAAAAATCAAACACCGTTTTTTAGCCTCCAGCCGCACCCGCCGGCGAATCGGAACCATCACCGTCAGCCTGAATTCGTTTGTGCCCAAACCCTTCACGCCATTTCAATGGGTTGCCATGGAGGAAATCGGCTTGCTGAAAAATAAAATCAGGAAAATCCGCAATGAATTAAAAAAAGTGGCCAATTTACGGATTAATTCTGATGTTCCCCGCTGGGCCTACATTCAGGCGATGTTGTCGCGCGGCGACCGCAGAGTCGCCGACATTTTGTGCCTGGCCCACGCAAACGGCGGCAATTGGGCCAGGACCCTTAAAACCATCCCCGTAAACCCAAACTTTTATGTCCTCCGGGAGCGTGATCCGGACGAACTGCTTCCATGGGATTTCATTGACCACGGCATCCATAAATCATATCTGCAAAAGGAGTATCAGCGCGCTATCAAAGGCCTGACCACACCGGACTGCCGGGTGGAAACCTGCCGAATGTGCGGTGTTTGCTAATTAATCCGCCCTGCAAAATGGCATATTCAGGGTAGTGAACTGTTCTTTGAAAATTGAAGAAAGTCGTTGGATCGAAGCGGCGGCGGATTAATTAATTTATGCTGCGCATTTTGTTTTTCGCTGGCCGCTTTGGCCTGTTTACCTGTCCTCATGCGAATCGGCTTACCGTCGCTTTTCTTCAATTTTCAAAGAACAATGTCAGGGTTTATACTCCTTTACATGCACATTTTTCAGGATGGGGCTATTAGTTGATAGGATTTGTTGGGTTCATTGAGTTTGTTGAGCTGATCACGATAGATCACAAAAGAAAAGCTGGGAAACTTGGATGCCGGGAGGCTGGGAAGCGAGTGTGCGGCGGTCAATTCACGGGGTGGGTAATATTTATGACTCAAGGCGCATGGCATCGGGTATAAGGTGTAAGGTATAAGGTTTAAGGCTGAAGGCTGAAGGCTGAAGGCGAAAGACTATTGGCACAATGCGTAAGGCACACGCGCAAAACGATTTTTTCCCGTTTCGTGGTCCGAAATCCGCGATCGAAACATTCCCATTTCCGCATTCGCATTCCGAATTCGGACGGTCTCAGTCCTCAAAACTCAGTCCTGAGTCCTAACCCCTTTTTCCCCATAAGCGAAACGCTCATAGAGTGAGGCGCTCCTCACATCTTCTCTACTTCGCTCTTTTTTCGCCTTCCGCATTCCGCCTTTCCTCCCTTGCCCTTCCGCAAAATTTCACTCTAAAATTATTGTTTGACTTGAAATAATAAACCTATGGTGATAATGTAGCTCCTTTCGTAAATTTAGGGTCTGGCCTCCCGGACGCAGATGCTTATGGCACGTGTAGGGCCGAACGCGCTGTGCGGGTGACTGCAGCCCGAATATGACCAAGGAGTAGTTCGTATGTTTGAAGGGACGATTTTTATGCTGGGGCTGGGGGCGATTTGCGGAATTGTACTCGGCGCTGCTTCGCGAATCTTTTATGTCTGGGAAGACCCGCGTATCGCGCAAGTGGAAAACTGCCTTGCCGGCGCCAACTGCGGCGGATGCGGCTATGCCGGCTGTTCGGCGGCGGCCGTCGCAGTCGTGGGCGGCACGGCACCGCCCAGTGTCTGTGTGGTCGGCGGCGCGGAATCCGCCCAGGGAGCGGCCGCGGTGATGGGTATGGAAGTCGGCACGGCTGAACCGCTGAAATCCTACAACACCTGTTCCGGCGGAAAACGCGCTGAAAACAAATTCATTTACCTGGGCGTGAATACCTGCAGCGCTCAAGCGGCCATGTCCGGCGGGCAAAAAATTTGTACCGTCGGCTGCCTGGGGATGGGCGATTGCGTTCGCTCCTGCATGTTTGGCGCACTAAAAATGGGCCCGGAAGGGTATCCGGTGGTTGACCGGGATAAATGCGTCGGCTGCGGTGTCTGTGAGCAGATCTGTCCGAAGGGTATTATGAATGTGAAGACGGCCTCCCAGCGCATTCTGCATTTCAACCAAAAAGATGACCGCCTGGCGCCCTGCCGGCAAACCTGCCCGGCTGAAATCGATATCCCCAAATATATCTCTCAAATCCGCGAGGGTAATTACGAAGGTGCCGTCAGCACCATCCGCGAACGCAATCCCTTCCTGCTGGCCTGCGGCCGGGTATGCCCGCATCCGTGCGAGGAAAACTGCCGCCGCGGAATCGAAGACGACCCGGTATCCATCAACCAGCTGAAGCGCTTTGCGGCCGACTATGAAATGAACGCCGGCAAGCGGCTGCCGGTCCCGATGGCCCCGGACACGGATAAACACATCGCGGTGGTCGGCGGCGGCCCGGCCGGGCTGACCTGCGCCTTCTTTCTGCGAAGGTTGGGGCACAAGGTAACCCTATATGAAGCCATGCCTAAATTGGGCGGCATGCTGCGCTACGGAATTCCTGAATACCGGCTTCCCAAAAATGTGCTGGACTGGGAAATCGAAGGCATTCTCAACCTTGGGATTGATACGCACACCAACATGAAATTCGGCCGTGATTTTGATCTGAGTTCGCTGACGGCCAAGGGTTATGATGCCGTTTTCCTGGGTATCGGCGCCTGGCAGGATTCGAAATTACGCGTAGAAGGCGAAAATCTCAAAGGCGCCTACACGGGCATCGACTTTTTGTCGCGCCTGGCCGGCGGGGAACGGATACCGGTGGGCAAATCCGCAGTAATCATCGGCGGCGGCAACACCGCCATTGACTGTACCCGCAATTTGATCCGCCTGGGGGTTGAAAATGTCTACATCGTCTATCGCCGGACGCGCAAGGAAATGCCGGCGAATGAGGTAGAAATCGACGCCGCCGAGGAGGAAGGCGTAAAATTTCAGTTTCTAGCCGCACCGGTTCGCGTCATTGGAGATGCAAACGGCCAGGTTACCCATCTTGAATATCTAAAAATGGAGCTGGGAGAACCCGATGCCAGCGGCAGGCGCAGACCGGTCCCCATCGAAGGTTCCGAAACCTTAATCGAAACCGACATGGTCATCACGGCCATCGGTCAATCCCCGGAAGTCTCCTTTACCGAAGGAATTATGGAACAGGTAATGGAGCTGAAGACCACACGCTGGAACACCATCGATGTCGACCCCCATACACTGCAATCCAACATCCCGCACCTGTTTGCCGCCGGGGATGCCGCCACCGGTCCGAGCCTGGTGGTAACCGCCATCGGCGGCGGAAGACGAGCCGCCCGTTCGATTCACCAATATGTCACGGGTCAAACGGTCAGCGCAGATCCGAAGGAATTAAACAAGGACCTGATCGCTGCAACCATTTTCGATCAGGTGCCGGGCCTTTTAAAAAGAAAACGCGCCCCCATGCCGGAACTGCCGGTGAGTGAACGGATTAAATCGTTTGTCGAGGTGGACCGGGTTCTCAGCGAAGAAGCCGCCCACGGGGAAAGCAGCCGGTGTCTGTCCTGCTGTCTTACCTGCTACAACCCGGACCAGGGTTACGATGATAATGCTGCGATAAAAGATATGCGTTAATTTTGATGCCGGTTGCATGCAAAAATTTCTTGAAAGCTTTCCGGCATTATGGTAGTCGATCGGTGGCTTTTCTGCACGGAGTGCTTCCGTAAAAATATATTTCATAAGGGTATGGATGTAATATGTTTTCAAAAAAAGAGTTGAAGCTGGCCTACGGTCTGATCATTTATTTTCTCTTTGTGGGGGTTTTGTGTTACGCGGCCTTCCCGCCCAAAACACCTCATGAACCGATCCGGTTAAAGTATCATGTCTTAGCGGGCAACGTCATCTTCGAACACAAAAAGCACTACGCGGCCACCGGCTACGGATTGTCGTGCGGGGACTGCCACCACACCCTTGCCGCAGATGAATACGATCAGGCGCAGTCGTGCAGTGAATGCCATTCTCCGGATGAAGGCGATGCGGAAGTTCCCAAGCTATCCGACGCCTTTCACAAGCAATGCAGCAGTTGCCATGAAGCCTATGGCGCCGGCCCGCTTGCCAATGATTGTAGGGCCTGTCATGTACGGTAAACCGGATAATTAGAAGGCGGCCGGCATTTCGGCACGGCGCTTTAATCCCGCAGTAAGACAAAGAAGGTTGAGCTATGCTAAAAAAATCGTTCTTCGGTTTGATAACTCCGCAATTTGAATATGAACGGCTTCCTGCCAAACAGCCTGAACCTCATAAAGTGGCGGCATCCAAAAACGTCACGCTTTTGCACAAAAGAAGTGGTGATCAAAACCTTGCGGCCGCACTCCGGGTCGGTGACCGGGTGAATGCCGGCCAAAAACTTTCTTTATATACCGGTGTTTCGGCCTATGTCATCGCCAGCGCCGGCGGCACCATATCCGCCATTTCACCGCACACCGGCGACTTTGGCAGATCTTATACCGCCATCACCATTGACATCGATAAAAATCAAATTTCGGGCGATCAGTTTGAGACCTACAGTCTGTCCCCCAACTTGGAAAGCGCCCTTGACTATTTATCGTTTGCACCGGGCAGCCCGCCGCTGGGCACACTGGCTGATTCTGAAAAACCCATCAAGACTATTGTCATCACCGGCGTCGACAGCGATCTGCTCGTGGGCACCCGGCAATATATTGCCCGGAACCGGCTGAATGACATCAAAGACGGAATAAAATTTCTCAAAAAAATTAGCGGCATCGACCAAGTTATTCTGGTCACCGCCCGCGACACCCTTCAAGGATTCGGCCACATCGGGGCGGACGTCAAAGGGACTGATACCACCTACCCGGCCGCCCTGCCCCAGATGATTATGAAAAATGTCCTGGGAGAGATCGTGCCGGCCGGCAAAACATGTGAAGACCTGGGGGTCTGTTTTATGAGTGCCGAAGCGGTCGTTTCCATCGGCAAAACCTATGCCGGCGGTCAAATACCGGTTCACAAAATCCTGACGCTGATAACCAAGGACGGCAGCCAACGTTTGATTGAAACGACCATCGGGACCCCGATCAAAGATATCCTCGACGCCTTCGGAGTCAGCATTAACGAGGAAGACCGCCTCATATTCGGCGGCCCCATGATGGGGTCGACGGTGTATTCATTAGACCAGCCGGTTTTGCCCGACACCGATGCCATCATGGTGCTTGACCGGGCCGAGGCGGCTTACACCTCCGATTATCCCTGCATAAATTGCGGCGACTGCGTGCGGATTTGCCCCGCTCAAATCCCCATCAACATGCTGGTTAGATTTTTAGAAGCCGGACAATATGATGCCGCCGCCGACGACTACGATTTGTATTCCTGCATCGAGTGCGGTCTGTGCAGCTATGTCTGTGTATCCAAGATACCGATTTTTCAGTACATCAGGTTAGCCAAATATGAATTGAACCGGGCTAAAACCGCGGAGGCAACGGATGCTTGAGCAAAAAAAACTAATCGTTTCACATGCCCCTTTCTGGCACATTGGCAACCGGGTCACCTCGCGCAGCTATCATACGATGCTGGCCGCGCTGCCGGCCGTGCTGGCCGGATTAGCATACTACGGTGCACCGGTTATCGGCGTAGTAAGCCTGTCTGTGGCCACCGCCATGCTCTGGGAACTGGCAATCAATAAAGTGACCAAAAATCCGGTCACCATTGGCGACGGCAACGCCGCCCTGATCGGTTTGCTGCTGGCGATGGTGTTTCCGGCCACCATGCCGTGGTGGGCCGTCATCACCGGCACCTTTATAGCCGTGGTGATCGGCAAACAGATTTTCGGCGGCATCGGCAGCAATGCCTTCAACCCGGTGGCTTTAACCGTGGCCATCCTGATGATATCCTGGAAAGATCTGTTCGATTTCAACGGCATGCTGCTCAACTATGATTTCGATTTTGCCACGTTTTACCCGCTGGCGGCTGCCAAAAATTTCGGTTCTGCCGCGGTTGAAGCCCACAGTATGGGCGATTTGATGATGGGCCGCCAAATCGGCGCCCTCGGCACAACCTTCGGACTGGGGTTGATTATCGGGGGAGTTTACCTGATGGTCAGAGGCTTCATTCGCTGGGAAATATCCCTCAGCTTTCTGGCCGGCGTTTACGTTGCCGCCCTCGTGTTCAATCTGGCCGATCCCGCGCGGTTTGCCGTCCCCGGCTTTCATATCTTATCGGGTTATACATTGTTCGGTGCCTTCTTTTTGGCCACCGATGATTCTTCCTCACCGGTCTGGTTTGTTCCCATGCTCCTTTACGGAGCGGCCGGTGGTATCATGACGGTTTTGATCCGAAACGTCGGCGCCTATGTCGACGGCGTAATCCTGGCCATCCTGGTCATCAATCTCATCCATCCGCTGCTGGACAAAATTCGACCAAAAGCTTTGGGAAAGGTTGTATAACATGCGTGAAATGATAAAAATGATCCTCGTTCTTACCATTCTGAGCTGCTTTTCAGGGGGCGTACTCGCCTACCTGCGCAACAGCACCCAGGATCGGATCGATAATCAGGTGCTGGAGTTCGTCAAAGGGCCGGCCATCCGGGCCATTTTCACGGGGGCCAGCAATAATCCCATTACCGACCGCTTTAAGTTAAAGGACGGCGATGTTGAAAGAACTTTTTTTGTCGGGGTTTACGATGGTGAGCCTAAAGGCGTGGCCTTTGAGACTTCGGGCAAGGGCTTTGGCGGCGACGTCGGGTTGATGGTCGGCATCAACGTGAAAGATGACAAACTGCTGGGCGTCAGTGTGACCACCCAAAGCGAGACACCCGGCATGGGCGCCCGGGCGAAAACCGATCCGAACTTTGTGTCCCAATTTAAAGACCTATCGGTAAAAGAACCATTTAAAGTGGCAGCGGACGGCGGCTCCATCAATGCCCTCAGCGGGGCGACCATCACCTCACGCGCCGTGTCGGCCGCGGCCACGGATGCCGAAAAAATATATGCGAAACTCAAACCTCAGATCGATGCTAAATTAAAGGGCTTTAAAAAATAAGGGGAACTTTATGGCGAAATCTCTGACACACGAATTTGTTAAGGGACTCTGGGATGAAGTGCCGCCTTTCCGGCTGGTGCTGGGCC
>CAYTBC010000042.1:27268-28258 GCA_964435765.1 uncultured Desulfosarcina sp. | reverse complement strand
TATCTGCTTTGCAGATTTTTACGATTCGATTCATTATTGTCATGGTTGATCCTTTTGAATGATTAATAAGTTCATTACCCTAAATAAGTCAAAATTCTTTTCACCGTTAATGCAACGGGTTGATAATCATCAGCATGGTTAATTGGAAAAATCCCCCCCGGCCCCCCTTTAAAAAAGGGGAGTTAGAGGGGATTCTTAAATTAGACAAACTTCATATTTTTGAGAACTGACGCACTGTAAATATCGTTTCCATCAATATTTGTAAAATTACTGCCTTCGGCCGTTGTAGCCCTCGTACTGGAGGGCCTTGGCATTCGAATTTTGCTTTTGTCGAACGGCTGCGGGTGCGCCCTGAAAGGTATCTTCAACGAATGTCTGCAATTGCTTGAGATCCTTGTCCAGATTTTCAGCCACCCGGGCCGAACCTATCACCGCATTGGCCGCTTGCTGGTCGCCATGGTATTGGCTGATTCTGCTCATTGCCTGCTGCTTCCTGCCGGCTTTAATATCAGCCGCGACTTCCTGCTTGAGCCGGTTAAAATCTTCCCGGATAACTTTGTCAGACCAGCTGGATTCATCGATGGAAGAAAAAACCATGGCAGGATCCTTTACGCAGGCGATTTTAAAGGAATCCACCAGGCTGACTGCATAGGCCTGCCCGTTGTGGCTATAGAGAACATCGATGGGGTCGAGTTTAAACGCCCTCAAGCTGCCGGTGGGAACCTGAAGCGTCAGATACAGTGTGCGAACTTGCCCGGAACGGAGGCTGCCCGGATAGAATTCGGTGCGGCCATTTCGATGCATAATCGGGTAGCCGGCGGCATCGATCAGGCGGATGCCGCCACCTGCCGGCATTTGCACTTTCAGATTGGTAGCGACAGATTCCCGGGTTTCATGGAATTCATTCTGGAATACTTCCGAAAAGGCCGCCGGGTTCTCAAGATAATGGTAACTGCCGGTTCCCTGGTCGGCGATGGATGTCATCAGGTA